>PWWF01000304.1 GCA_003561595.1 Paracoccaceae bacterium
ATGGATGAGGAACGCCGCACCAGCGTCAACCTCAAGGAATGTATCCGCGCGGCCCGTCACCGGGTCTGTTTCATCAATACCGGCTTTCTGGATCGCACCGGCGACGAGATCCATACCTCGATGGAAGCCGGGCCGTTTTCGCGCAAGGATTTCATCAAGCGCAAGGGCTGGATCACGGCCTATGAAAACCAGAATGTCGATATCGGGCTGGAATGCGGGCTGTCGGGCCGCGCGCAGATCGGCAAGGGCATGTGGGCCGTGCCCGACCGCATGGCCGCGATGCTGGAAGCCAAGATCGAACACCCCCGCGCGGGCGCGAATTGCGCCTGGGTGCCCAGCCCCACCGCCGCGACGCTGCATGCCACGCATTACCACAAGGTCGATGTGCTGACCGTGCAGGCCGAACTGGCACGCGGCGGGCGGCGCGCTTATGTCGATGCGCTGCTGGATATCCCGCTGGCTGCCTATCGCAAATGGACGCCGGACCAGATCCGGCGCGAGGTCGAGAATAACGCGCAGGGCATCCTTGGCTATGTCGTGCGCTGGATCGATCAGGGGATCGGCTGTTCCAAGGTGCCCGACATCAACGATGTCGCGCTGATGGAGGATCGCGCCACCTGCCGCATCTCGGCCCAGCATATCGCCAACTGGCTGCACCATGGCGTTGTCAGCCGGGATGAAGTCTCCGCGATCATGCGCCAGATGGCCGAAGTCGTGGACCGCCAGAATGCGGATGACCCGGCCTATCGCCCGATGGCGCCGGGCTTTGACGGCATCGCCTTTCAGGCGGCCTGCGATCTGGTGTTTGACGGGCGCGCGCAACCTTCGGGCTATACCGAGCCTGTCCTGCACCGCCGCCGCCTGGAACTGAAAGCCCGCAGCCAGTAACGCCAGGCGCCGCCCGACAGGGCGGCGCCTCTCAGAACGCCACTTCCTGCGCCAGCCCGCGCGCAATCGCCAGCTCGACCGCTTTCGACGCCACCGCCAGATCCTGCAACCCGACCCCGGTGCCATCGAAAACCGTGATCTCCTCGGCGCTGGACCGCCCCGGATGCCCGCCATTGATCACGGCCCCGATCTCGGCAATCGCATCCTGCGCCAAGAGCCCGGCCGCGACAGCATGCTGCGCCTCACCCAAGGTGACGGATTGCGCCACCTCATCGGTAAAGACCGTGGCGCGGGCCAGTATCTCTGCCGCAACCTCCTGCTTGCCGATCGTGTCGGTGCCCATGCAGGCCAGATGCGTGCCGGGCCGGATATGCGCATCCTGCAGGATCGGTTTATCGCTTGATGTGATGGTGATGATCACATCCGCCTCTGCGCCCAGCTGGTCCAGCTCCACCGTCTCGAAGGGCAGGCCCAGTTCCTGCGCGGTCTCGGACAGCCGCGACAACATTTCGGGATGCAGGTTCCAGCCGATGACCTTCTCGAAATCACGCTGCCGCACCGCTGCGCGCATCTGAAACGCGCTCTGATGCCCTGCGCCCACCATGCCCAGCACTTTCGCATCCGCCCGCGCCAGCCGCGCGATCGAGATGCTGGAGGCCGCCGCTGTGCGCAGCGCCGTCAGCAGATTTCCCCCCACCATCGCCGTGGGCCGCCCGCTTTCGGGGTCGAACAGAAAGACCGTGCTCTGGTGGTTCGGGATCCCGCGCGCGGCATTGCCGGGAAAATACCCCCCCGATTTCACGCCAAGCAAGTCCCCCACCCGGTCCAGCCCCGACTTGAAGCCATATTGCCGCCCCGCGCCCAGCGCCTCGCGCACGACTGGGAAGTTATAGGCGTCACCGCGCGACATGGCGGCGAAAGTGGCCTCGACGGCGTCAAAGGCCGATTGCTCATCGACAAGTCCGGCAATGGCGGATTCGGGAACGATCCACATGGGGGGATCCTTTGTATTTTCTGGGTGATGGGGCCCCGGCCGGGGCCCCGCATTCAATAGGCTTTGCCGCGCGCCGAGACGGGCCAGAGCGTTTCGACCGTGTCGCCGCGCACACCCACATACCAGTCATGGACATTGCAGGTCGGATCGCAATGCCCCGGCACCAGCCGCAGCTTCTCGTTCACCTGCAAGACATTGCCCGTATCCTCGACCACACCATGTTCATCCGAGCATTTGATGTATGTCACATCATCGCGGCCAAAGATCACCGGCAGGCCGGAATCGACCGACTGGGCCTTGAGGCCCGCATCAACAATCGCCTTGCCGGGTTTCGCGTGGCTCATCACCGAGGTCAGGATGAAAAGCGCATTCTCCCACTCGCCCTGATCGATGCGCTTGCCGTCCTTGTCGAGGATACGCCCGTAATCGGCATCCATGAAGGCGTAAGAGCCGCATTGCAGCTCGTTATAGACGCCCGAGGTGCTCTCGAAATAATAGCTGCCCGTGCCGCCACCGCCGACGATGTCACATTCCAGCCCCTCGGCTTTCAGCGCATCGACCGCGTCCCTGACCATGGCCACGGCCACATCGATCTTGGCGCGGCGATCCTCGTAGCTGTCCATGTGCTGCATCGCGCCCTGATAGGCCTGCAGCCCCGCGAATTTCAGCCCCGGCGCGGCATCGATCGCCTTGGCAATCGCCACCACATCGGGCGTGGTGGTCACCCCGCAGCGGCCCGCGCCGCAATCGATCTCGACCAGACATTCGATCTCGGTGCCATGGCGCTGCGCAGCCTCTGACAGATCTGCAACATTGGCCAGATCATCCACACAACAGATCGCGCGCGCGCCCAGCTTCGGCAACCGCGCCAAGCGGTCAATCTTGGCCGGATCACGCACCTGATTTGACACAAGAACATCCCTGATGCCCCCGCGCGCAAATACCTCGGCCTCGCTGACCTTCTGGCAGCAGACGCCACAGGCCCCGCCCAAAGATTATTGCAGTTTTGCAACATCGACCGATTTATGCATCTTGCCATGCACGCGGTGGCGCATGCCATGGGCTTTCGCGTAATCCCCCATCTTGCGGATATTGCGTTCCAGCGCGTCCAGATCCAGGATCAGACAGGGCGTCTGGATATCAGCCGCATCCATCCCCGGCAGGGCAGGCACGTCATAGCCCACTTCCAGATCATCGAATGTCACAGGTGCGTTCATGGTCCTATCTCCTTACGCCTTGATCCAGGGCAGCGTGTCCAGATCGACATTGCCGCCCGTGATGATGACGCCGACACGCTTGCCGGCAAAAATCTCGCGGTTCTTCAGGATCGTGGCCAGCGGCACGGCGCAGCTTGCCTCGATCACGATCTTCATGCGCTGCCAGGTCAGTTTCATCGCATCGACAATTTCATCCTCCGATGCGGTCAGGATGTCGGTCACATGGTTGGACACGAAATGCCAGGTCAGCTCCTTCAGCGGCACTTTCAACCCGTCCGCCACTGTCACCGGCGCATCATCGGCGATGATATGCCCGGCCTTGAAGCTGCGATACGCGTCATCGGCCTGCTCGGGCTCGGCGGCATAAATCTCCACTCCCGGCGCGATGTTTGACAGTGTCAGGCAGGTGCCCGACACCATCCCGCCCCCGCCAATCGGCGCAATCACCGCATCCAGCCCCGTGACCTGATCCATCAATTCACGCGAACAGGTCGCCTGCCCGGCCACCACGCGCGGGTCATTATAGGGGTGCACGAACTCGGCCCCTGTCTCGGCCTGCACCTGCGCAAAGACCTCCTCGCGCGATGTGGTCGAGGGCTCGCATTCCGTGATGATCCCACCATAGCCCCGCACGGCATCCTTCTTGGCCGTGGGTGCCGTGCGCGGCATGACCACATGGCAGGGGATCCCGCGTCGCCCCGCCGCATAGCTCAGCGACAGCGCGTGATTGCCGCTTGAATGCGTCGCAACACCTTTCGCGGCCACCTCATCCGACAGACCAAAGACCGCATTCGACGCGCCCCGCGCCTTGAACGCCCCTGCCTTCTGCAAATTCTCGCATTTGAAGAACAGCTCCGCCCCGGTCAGCGCGTTCATATACTCCGACGTCAGAACCGGCGTGCGGTGGATATGCGGTGCAATCCGTGCATGTGCGGCCTCGACATCGGCATAGGTCGGAATGATCATGTCGCCCAGATCCTTCATCACATCCTCATTTCATCTTTGCCCAAATATCCCGGGGGAGTCGCGCGAAGCGCGGCGGGGGCAGCGCCCCCTACGCCGCCGCATCCAGCACGGCCGCCGGGGTGGCGCGCAGATAGTCCTGCGCTGCGGCCACGCCCGATCCCAGCGTCACATCCCAGCCCAGATCGGCCATGCACATCTCGGCCACGGCCAGCCCGGACAGCAGCATGGCATCCGTCAGCATGCCCAGATGCCCGATGCGGAACACCTTGCCCGCGACCTCGCCCAGCCCGACGCCAAAGGCCATGCCGTATTTCGTGGCCGCCAGCGTGACAAGTTCGGTGCCGTCGCGCCCTTCGGGCACGACAATCGCTGTCACTGTGTCCGAATACAGATCGGGCGAGGCGGCGCAGGGGCGCAACCCCCAGGCGGCCACGGCACAGCGCGTTGCCTCGGCAAAGCGGGCGTGGCGGGCATAGACGGCGTCCAGACCTTCGGCCTCCAGCATCTCGATGGATTTCGCCAGCCCCGCGATCAGCCCGACAGGCGGGGTATAGGGAAAGCCACCCGATGCGTAAGCTTTTGTCATGTCGCGGAAATCAAGGAAGGTGCGCGGCAGGTCGGCATCCGCCATCGCCGCCAGCGCCTTGGGCGACACGCCCAGGATTGCCAGCCCCGCAGGCAGCATGAACCCTTTCTGCGACCCGGCCACAGCGATATCGACACCCCAACCGGCCATATCGAACGGCATCGATCCGATGGACGACACGCCATCCACGAACAGCAGCGCCGGGTGGCCCGCCGCATCCAGCGCGCGGCGGATGCCCGCGATGTCAGAGCGCACGCCCGTAGCAGTCTCATTATGCGTGGCGAGCACGACCTTGATCGCATGCGCCGTATCGGCGCGCAGCGCGGCCTCGATCTCGGCCAGGGGTGCGCCCTCGCCCCAGGGGGCCTCGATCACCTGCACATCCAGCCCATGGCGCTGGCACATGTCGATCCAGCGATGGCTGAACATCCCGAACCGCGCCGCCAGCACCCGGTCGCCGCGCGACAATGTGTTGGTGATCGCGGCTTCCCAGCCGCCCGTCCCGGTCGCGGGCAGCAGGATCACCTCGCCCTCATCCATGTTCAGCACCCGGCGCACACCTGCCACTGCGGGGTCGAACACCTTGGCGAATTCCGGGCTGCGATGGTCCAGCGTCGGCATGTCGCACGCCTTGCGGATCGCCTCGGGGATGTTTGTCGGACCGGGTATGAACACCGGATTCTGCAGGGACATGGCAGACCTCCTCCTTTGGTGTGACTGTTTTAGCGCCCCTGCCCCGGGCTTGCAATTTTTTTGAAATTGTTTTTTGTATTATGAAAAATATGCTTGAGGAATTGATTTACATAGGTTTTTCTTTTTTCAACACGCGAAATCTGATTCCATTTTCCACCCGACGGAGTGTTCCATGACCGATCCCCGCCCCCGAGGCCGCCCCCGCGCCTTTCACGACAAGAGCGCGCAGAACACGGTCCAGTCGCTCGACCGGGCCCTGACGATCCTGCAGGTGCTGGCGCAGGGTGACGGGCGCACATTGACTGAGCTCGCGCAGGCCGCCGGGCAGGCCGCGCCGACAGTCTACCGCGTGCTCAGTACCTATCAGGCGCATGGTTTTGTCGAGCTCGACCCCGCATCCCAACGCTGGCATATCGGCGCGGGCGCGTTCCGCACGGGATCGGCCTTTCTGCGGCGCACAACACTGGTGGACCGGGCGCGCGGGCCGATGCAATGGCTGATGCGCGAAAGCGGCGAGACCGCCAATCTGGGCGTCGCCACCAAGGGCGAGGTGCTGTTTCTGACCCAGATCGAGACGCATGAGGCCATCCGCGCCTTTTTTCCCCCCGGCACGCGCAGCCCGCTGCATGTCTCGGGCATCGGCAAGGCGCTGCTGGCCTATACCCCGATCGAACAGCTTCTGGACCTGCCCGCGCCCGAACTACCGGGTTTCACGCCATCTTCACTGACCGATATGGACGCGCTGGAACGCGATCTGCATCTAACCCGCGCGCGCGGCTATGCCATCGACAATGAAGAACGCACCGAGGGCATGCGCTGCATCGCCGCCCCTGTCTTCAACGCGCATGCCGAGGCGATTGCGGGGCTGTCGATTTCGGGACCCGTGTTTCGCCTGACCCTGGAGCGCGCCGAGGATATGGGCGCCCTGGTCGCCCGCGCGGCCCGTTCCGTGACCGAGGCGATTGGCGGGCGCGCGCCATAGGGCCGTTTCACGCCTGCACGAAGGCGTCCACCTCTGCGGCCAGCGCATCCCAGTCGGTGAACTCATGCGGCCCGTCATTCAGGGAAATCTCATGGCCCTGCAGCACGACATGGCGCAGGATCTGGCGTTCGAAATAATCGTAGCTGCCCACGCGCACGGCCCCGGCCACCAGTGCTTCTGCGCTGGGCGATATCCCTGTGCGCATCTTCATCTCGGCCAGGTAGTCGCGTGCCTCGTCCAGGCCCTCGGCAAAGGCGGCCTTGAGGCTGACAGACAGCATCAATGTCGGGCGCGTCGCAATGGCACTTCGTAGCGCGCTGATCGTGGCCTCGAAGGCTGGCGGGTGGCGGCGTTCATGAACGGGTGCTGCAAGGATGACCTTGTCCGCGCCCTTGATTGACGGGGTTGCAGAGACATCGGCGGCATCGATCACCGTGATCTTGTGCCCGGCCGCGCGCAATCGATCGGCAATGAACTCCGCGATCTTTCGGGTCTGACCTTCGGCCGTCTCGAACAGTAGAGCTATCTGCATGCCACCCCCTGCGCCAATTTCCACGAGGTCAATCATGTCAGCGCGTGCGGGCGATTCGCCTTGTTCCAGATCAAGGCGCCTGCGGGCGCAGACATCACCCCACGGTGCCGCAAACCGTTGCCTGCCCATTGCGCAAAGCCGACGTTCAAGGTCATTTCCCGGATAGGAAATTCACGTTCAAGGGCGTCTTGGCGGCCAAGTTCAAGCAATGCATCCAGCTTTGAACTCTACGTCCGAAACCGAAATGGCTACATCATTGCCCCATATCCTGCAGTGCTTTCTTCAGCCGTCGCGCGCGAGGATATCCTTCAACTCCGATTGTCTTGGCTTGTCATGTTTCAGGTCCAGCGCATTTTCGATATGCGCCAGATGCTTCGCCATGGCGCGCTTGGTGCCGTCAATGTCACCCGCCTCGATCATGCGGATGATCTCCTCATGTTCCTGGGGGCCGCAATCGGGCGCGGCGCGGGATTGATACATTGCGATGATCAAAGAGGTGCGCGAGATCAGCTCGCGCAGGACATCGCCGAGATAGCGCGACCCGGCCAGTTCGGCGATGAGCAGGTGAAACCCCCCGGACAACTGGATGATGGCCGAGGTATCATCGCGTTCATGCGCGGCGCGTTCTTCCTCCAGATGCGCGCGCAGGCGCGCCATGGCCTCGGGGGTGACATTGGTGCAGACCCGTTCGACCAGACGATCCTCGATCGTGCGGCGGGCGAAGAAGATGTCGCGCGCTTCCTCGATACTGGGCTCGGCGACCACGGCGCCGCGATTGGGCATCAGCGTGACCAGCCCGCTGACCTCGAGCCGCGCCAGAGCCTGACGCACGCGCGCCCGACTGACCGAGAACACGGCGCTCAGATCCTCTTCCTTCAACCGCGCGCCGGGGCGCAGCTTGCGCTCGGCAATGGCCAGCCAGAGCCGATTGCAGATCTCATCAATGGGTGTCTGAGCGGTTTTCGTCGGCATGAAGGCAAATCTCCGTAACTCTTGAAAAGCCCAAGCCTTGGGCGAAGTCAATCATGTCCATGCTTAAATTACGAAATCGCAGCCGAGATTGTAGACAATCATGTTGATGATAACATAGGATCGCGCCAACACCCGAAGCTGGGACCGGATCAATGAACCTCGATTTCACGGCCATCACCGCGCGCGAGCGCTATCATTTCCTGACCGGCTTTGTTGGCCCCCGCCCCATCGCGCTGGTCAGCACATGCGGCACAGATGGTCGGGACAATGCCGCCCCGATGAGCTTTTTCAATGTCTTCTCACATGATCCGGCGCTGTTGGTGCTGGGGATGCAGCCCCGCCGCGACGGTCGCGAAAAGGACAGCATGCGCAATATCCGCGATACCGGGGTATTCGTGGTCAATATGGTGGATATGGCGCTGGCCCATCAGATGCTGATCTGCGGGCTGGACCCCGGCCCGGAAGTGGATGAGATCGCGCTGGCCGGGCTGACCGCAGCCCCCGGCGCCGCCATTGCCGCACCCCGGATTGTTGAGAGTCCCTGCACCTTTGAGTGCCGGGTGGAGCGCATCATCGACTACCCCAGGCGCGCCCTTGTGGTGGGTGAGGTGGTGCATTTCTGGGCCCATGACACCTGTCTGGCCAGTGACGGCCGCAGCGTGGACCCGGACAGCTACCAGCCCATCGCCCGGCTGCATGACGACAATTACATCGCATCTGACCAGCAGGTGAAATTGTTGCCACCGCGTCTGGATGACGTGCTTGCAAAACGAAAGGCTGCGGAATGAAGCTGCGTCTGATAAACCCGAATTCAACCGACGCGATGACACAGGCGATCCTGCGCAGCGCCGAAGCTGTAGCCCAACCGGGCAGCCATCTGTCGGGGCAGACGCTTCAGGGCACGCCGGTCAGCATCGAAGGGTATCACGATGAGGCTCTCTGCGTGCCGCCACTCCTTGATGCCATACGCGCGGGCGAGGCTGAGGGTGTGAATGCCCATGTCATCGCCTGTTTTGATGATGTCGGCCTGTCAGCCGCACGCGAAGTTGCCAATGGTCCGGTCGTGGGACTGTGTCAGGCCTCGGTGCAGGTGGCGATGATGATCGCGAAACGCTTCAGCGTCGTGACCTCGCTCGACCGGTCGGTGCCGATTATCGAGGACCTGGTCGCAGCGTATGGGGGCGGCGCGAGTTGCCGTCGCGTCCGGTCGGTCGACCTGCCGGTGCTGACCTTCGAAGCCGATGCCGCCCTGTCGCGCGCGCGACTGAAGGAGGAAGTCGCACGCGCCCGTGATCAGGATCGCGTGGATGCTGTGATCCTTGGCTGTGCGGGCATGTCAGATTTCTGCCAGACGCTGGAAGAAACCCTGCAGATCCAAGTGATTGACGGGGTTCAGGCAGCGGTAAAACTGGCCGAGGCACTGGTCGGTGGCGGGTTTCGCACCGCCAAGAGCGGGGCCTACGCCCTGCCCCGTTCCAAGACCACAGATATGGAACCAGCGCGGATGTCGGAATACGGCTGATCCGGGCGAATGCGGCAGGGTGCAGCGATGCGCGCTGCCAGCCGGATTGACGAGGCCATAGGCCCTCAGGCCGAAAGCGCCGACATCCCGTTCCGCTTCAGCATCTCGGCCACACGGTGACACGCCACACGGCGGCCATGGCCCACATCCCGGACCTCCGGGACCTCGCGCTTGCAGCGGTCATCCGCCTCGGGGCAACGGGGATGAAAGGTGCAACCCGGCGGCGGCTTGAGGGGGCTGGGCACTTCGCCGGTGGCGGGGGGCACATCGGGGCGCGGGGCCTCGATATCCGGGATCGTCTGCAGCAAAAGCCGCGTGTAGGGATGCAGCGGATTGTCGAACAGCGACTCGGTATCGGCCTCCTCGACGATGCGGCCCAGATACATCACCGCGATCCGGTCGGACATGTGGCGCACCACGCTCAGGTCATGGCTGATGAACAGATAGGTCAGGCCGAATTCATCCTGCAGGCTGCGCATCAGGTTCAGGATCTGCGCCTGCACCGACACATCCAGCGCCGAGGTCGGTTCATCACAGACAAGGAATTTCGGCTCGCCGGCCAATGCGCGCGCGATGGAAATGCGCTGGCGCTGCCCGCCAGAGAACTCATGCGGAAACTTCTCGGCATCGCGCTGTGACAGGCCGACAATGCCCAGCAATTCATCCACCCGTGCGCGGGTCGCGCTCTCGCCATCGCGCAGGCCCAGTTCGCGGATCGGCTCTGCGATGATGTCGCGCACCCGCCAGCGCGGGTTCAGGCTGGCATAGGGGTCCTGAAAGATCATATGTGCATGAATCCGGTCACCGCTATCGCCCAGCGAGAATTCGATCTGCCCGTCTGTCGGCCGGTAAAGCCCCGTGACCAGCCGCGCCACAGTGGATTTGCCGCAGCCCGATTCACCCACCAGCGACAGGCAACCGCCCTGCGGCACCTCAAAGCTGATCCCATCCACGGCGCGCAGCAACATCCTCGGCTTTCGCTCGATCAGCCTGTTCAGCAGAGGGGCCGAGACATCGAACACGCGCGACAGGTCGCGCACCACAAGGGCTGGTTTCATGCCACACCTCCATCATTGAGCCAGCAGGCGACCTTGCCTGCGGGCGTTGCGCTCAGCTCCGGTCGGTGAGCCCGGCAGCGCGGCCCGGCCTCGGGGCAGCGAGGGTTGAAGGCGCAGCCCTGCGGGATCGAATCCAGCCGCGGCATCGACCCGTCGATCTGGGTCAGCCGCGGCGCGCGCTTGCGCAGCGCCGGGATCGCGCCGATCAGGCCACGGGTGTAAGGGTGGCGGGGCTGGCGCAGAACCTCATGGACCGGGGCAAGCTCGATCAACCGGCCGGCATACATCACCGCGATCCGGTCGGCGGTCTGCGCGATCACCCCCATGTCATGGGTCACCAGCAGCATCGCCACTCCGGTTTCATCACACAGCCTGCGCAGCAGCGACATGATCTGCGCCTGAATGGACACATCGAGCGCCGTGGTCGGTTCATCCGCGATAATCAGCCGGGGCTGCGCGGCCAGGGCCAGCGCGATCACCACACGCTGGCGCATGCCGCCGGAAAACTGGTGCGGGTAATGGTTCACTCGGTCATCGGGCGACGGGATGCCCACGCGGCGCAGAAGCTCGCGCGCCTGATCCATCGCCGCGCGGCGCGAGCCGCCCAGATGCACGCGGATCGTCTCTGATATCTGATGGCCAACGGTGAACAGCGGGTTGAGGCTGGTCAGAGGGTCCTGAAACACGGCACCGATCTGTTTTCCGCGCAAGCGTTCCATCTGCGCCTCGGGCAGTTGGTCGATGCGCTGACCCAGCAGATGCACCTCCCCGCCCGAGATATGGCCGGGGGGTTCCAGCAGCCGCTGGACGGCCAGCCCGGTCATGGATTTGCCCGCCCCGGATTCGCCCACCATACCGAGGATCTCGCCCGGAGCCAGATCGAAGCTGATGTCATCCAGCGCCTTCAGCACGCCCCGCCGGCCGGGAAATGACACGCTGAGGTTGCGCACGCGCAGCACAGGTTCGGCGGTGCTCGCAGCAGTGGACATAGGGCTGTCGGTCAGAGTGTCAGGCATCGCGCAGGTCCTTTATCGGAAAGCTGGGCGGAAAGATTTCGGCCACGTTCGGGTGGTTCCAGGTGCGGTCGGGGTAGCGGGTGACAAGACCGTCGAATTGCGTCTGGGCGCGGGTGCGGGCATCGTCTTCCAGCCCGGCAACAGCGCCGTCGCGCATGGACAGGCGCCCATCCACGAAAACGGCGCGGGTGACGCGCCCGCTGGCCCCCAGCACCAGCGATTGCACCGGGTCGATGGTGGGGGTGATCCCCCGGTCCAGATCGAACACCGCGATATCGGCGCAGGCTCCGGGCGCGATGCGGCCCAGATCATCGCGCCCCAGCGCGCGGGCGCCACCCGTCGTGGCCAGATCGACCATATCCGCCGCGCTCAGCGCGCCCGGATCGCCGGTGACGATGCGGCCCACGATCTGCCCCACAGCAAGGTTCAGCACCATGTCAGGCGGCGCTGTGTCCGTACCCATGGCGACATTGATGCCCAGCGCACGCGCACCGCGCACATCCAGCGTGCCGCCGCCGCGCGCCGACACCAGCGGGCAATGGATGATATGAACCCCGTGCTCGGCATAAAGCGCCAG
>PWWF01000117.1 GCA_003561595.1 Paracoccaceae bacterium
AGCCCTTCGGGCAGAAGCGGCAAGAGTGCCGACCAGACGCGCAGATCAGTGCCCAGCGAATTGGCGAACAGGACCGGGCGGCCATCGGCGGGCCCGTCGATGCGGTAATGCAGGACAGCATGGTCAAGGCGGAGTGTTTTCATGGTGCAAGCCTTGCATATCGCGCTTGTCTGATAAACTATATTTTCCGCCGATAGCATTAACCGAGAGGTTAAATCATGGATCCGCGCCTGCGTCTGCGTCATCTGCGCTGCTTTCTGGAAACCGCCCGTCTGGGCGGGCTGTCGGCCGCCGCCGAAGTGTTATGCGTATCGCAGCCTGCCGCGTCCAAGACCCTGCGCGAGTTGGAAGAGATCATGGGCGTGCAATTGTTCGACCGGTCCACCCGGCGGCTGGTGCTGTCGCCCGCAGGCCGCGTGTTCCAGCAACATGCGGGCAATGCGATGCGCGCGCTCGAGGCCGCGCAGGACGCCGTGCGCGCCGCGCCCGAGCGGATCACGCGGCTGACGCTGGGGGTGTTGCCGACAGTGGCCACGGACCTGCTGCCGCGCGCGGCGCTACGCTATCACGAACAGGTGCCGCATTGCACCTTGCAGGTCTCGACCGGGCCGAACTGGCTGTTGGTGTCGCAATTGCGCGAAGGGTTGGTCGATCTGATGGTGGGCCGGATGCCCGATGTGTCGCAGATGACGGGGCTGACCTTTCGCCAGCTTTATTCCGAACGCATCGCCATCGTCGTCCGGCCCGGGCATCCGCTATTGCAGGCCTCCGATTTCCCGGAGGCGCTGGCGCGCTACACGCTGATGCTGCCGCCCGAAGATGCGCTGATCGCGCAATCCGCGCGCGCCTGGCTGATCAGCGTGGGGCTGTCGCATCTGGAGCCGTCATTCGAGACTGTCTCGCTCGCCTTCGGGCGCAAGCTGGTGATGCGCTCGGATATCGTGTGGTTCATCTCTGAAGGGGTGGTCGCGGATGAGCTGGCATCAGGCACGCTGTGCAAATTGACCCCGGCCAGGGAACTGCCGACCGGCCCGGTGGGTATATGCCAGCGCGCCAATGCCGAGATGACATTCGAGACCGAGGCCTTTGTCACCCTGCTGGGCGAGATGGGGGGCGGGGGTTACAGGACCTCATAGACGCGGATGCGCACGGCGCTGGCATAGCGCGCGCCGGTGCCCACGAACACGGTGCGGTTGACCCAGGCATAGCGCGGATCGCCGCTTTCCAGCCGGGGCACTGTGCGCATGTAATATTCGGACGGGTCCACCTCCTGCCCCTGCGCCAGCCGTTCCAGCACATCGGGCGGGCCGTGGCGCAGGCCGAAATTGCGAATGTCGATCAGCGCGCCGTCATCCGTCTGGATCGCGTAGCGGGTGTCCAGTTCCGCCGATCCATCGGCAAAGATCGTCTGCCAGTCGGCACCGAAATTCAGCACCCGGCCTGACAGGCGCGCGCCTTCGACACGGCCGCCGATAATCGGGATCATGCGGCGCTGGCCGCTCTTGCCGGTGCCCAGCTCCATCGGGGCGGCCAGATGCGCCTCGATCTTGCAGACGAGTTTCAGTTCGGGGGTTTGTAGCATGGGCAACCTCACATCGTGCCTGGCAGGAACATCACGAGCGCGGGGAACAGGATCAGCAGCAACAATCGGAATATATCGGTGAAGATGAAGGGCATGACCCCCTTGAAGACTGTCGTGATCCGGACATCGCGCACGATGGATTTGATGACGAAAACGCTCATTCCTATGGGGGGCGTGATCATCCCCAGTTCCGCGGCGACCACGATCAGGATGCCGAACCAGATCGGATCGAAGCCCAGATTGATCACCACGGGAAAGACGATGGGCACCATCAGCAGGATCATCGCCATCGAATCCAGAATGCAGCCTGCGATGATGAAGAACGCAAGGATCAGCAGAAGCGTGCCATAGGGGCCAAGCTCCAGCCCGACCAGAAAGGCGGTGATCCGCTGGGGCGACTGGGTGATGGTCAGGAAATAGCCGAACAGGATGGCCCCGATCAGGATGGTATAGATCGTGACCGACACGCGCAGCGCCTCGACCAGGCTTTGCATGATGATGCGCCCGTTCAGCCGCCCGCGCACCACGCCGATCATCATGGTGGCAAAGGCGCCAAGGGCGGCGGCCTCGGTCGGGGTGACAACGCCCAGATAGATCGAGCCGATGACGATGATGAACAGCAGCATGGTCGGCCACACCCCGGAGAGCGAGGCAA
Source organism: Paracoccaceae bacterium (assembly GCA_003561595.1). GTDB lineage: Bacteria > Pseudomonadota > Alphaproteobacteria > Rhodobacterales > Rhodobacteraceae > Roseinatronobacter. Next base: position 2,238 of record PWWF01000117.1, read on the forward strand.
TCGCCTCGCTGCGGTCAACGGGGCGGCCATCTGGCAGGCCCTTGCGGTGAAAGATCCGCACGGTCAGCATATACAGCACAACTGTCAGCAGGCCCGGAATGATCCCGGCCATGAACAACTGCGCGACATCGGTTTCGGTGATATAGGCATAAACCACCAGCACCACCGATGGCGGGATCAGGATGCCCAGCGTGCCCCCGGCGGCAATGACGCCTGTGGCCGTGCTGTCGGCATAGCCGAAGCGGCGCATTTCCGGCATGGCGACCTTGGACATGGTGGCCGCCGTTGCGATGGAACTGCCCGAGATTGCCGAGAACCCCGCACAAGAGGCAATCGTTGACAGTGCCAACCCGCCCTTGAACGGACCTAGCCAGGCATTGCCCATGCGGAACAATTCACGCGACAGCCCGGAATTCGCGGCAAATATCCCCATCAGGATGAACAGCGGGATCACACTCAGGTTGTAATCCGCAATCACCCGCACCGGAGAGATCGCGACAAGGTTCATCGCAGGCGTCAGGCCCCGGATCGCGGCAAAGCCGAATATCCCCACCAGCCCCATGGCCACGCCGACAGGCACGCGCAGCGCGATCAGGCCGAACAGGGCCGCAAAGCCCAGAAGGGCGACGATATCTCCGGTCACTGGCCCATGCTCCTGTCAATGCTGGTGTCTTCCGTTCCGCCCTCGATATCCGCGCGGCCCGTGGCCAGCATGAAGATGCGCGCACAGACGGTCCCGATACTGGCCACGGCCCCCAGCCAGATCAGCCCCAGCAGCGGCCAGACCGGCAGGCGCAGGTCAAAGGTGGCCTCATTCCCGCGCATGGCATTGCCGACGCGCGCCTGCATCTTCCAGGCCAGCAGGATCACGAAGAACAAAAGCACCGTCCAGGCAAAGACCTCGATCCAGCGGCGGGC
>PWWF01000297.1 GCA_003561595.1 Paracoccaceae bacterium
CCGCGTTCAAGGGCCATCCCGCCATGTTCAGCTTCTGCACGGATCCTGCCACCCTGCCGCAATGGCAATGGTTTGCGTGCTATCTGACAACGGGAACCCATTTCGCATTCTACCGCTCGTTCTTCATGGTGATCCTGCTTCTGGCAATCACCGCACCTGTCGCGCTGGGCATGGGGCTTCTGGGCGCGATGGCCGTGCGTTCGCGCATCTGGCCGGTCAGTTGGCTGGGCAAGGGCTATGTGAACATCGTCCGGGGCGTGCCCGATATCGTGTTCTTCATGTTCGTTCCCATCGCGCTGGGACAGGGGATCGAATGGGTGTTTCACCAGATCAACTGCCCTGACTGGGACCAACCAATCCGGCAGGGCAATGATTTCATCGTCTGCCGCGAGGCCCGCACCCCCGGCCCCAATGCACCCGCCTGGGTGCGCAGTACCTATGCCTTCTCGATGGCGGTGATCGCCTATGCGCTGGTCTTCGGGGCCTTTGCGGCCAATACGCTGTATGGCGCCATGCAGGCCGTGCCGCGCGCGCAGGTCGAAACGGCGGAAGCCTATGGCATGACGCGCGGGCAGGCGTTTCGGCGGATCATCATGCCTCAGATGTGGATCTATGCGCTGCCGGGCCTGTCGAATATCTGGCAGATCCTGATCAAGGCCACGCCGCTTCTGTTCCTGCTGGGGATACAGGACGCGGTCTATTGGGCGCGTGAGTTGGGGGGGCAGAAAACCTCGCTCTATACCTATCCGCATCCGGATTGGCGGGTGTGGTATTTCCTGGTCCTGCTGTGTTTCTACCTGTTCCTGACCTGGGGGTCGGAACGGGTCTTTGCCCGGTTGAACCGGCGTCTGTCACGCGGGCAGGCCACTGCCGCGGGCGAACGGATGCGAAAGGCGGCAGCATGATCCGGCTTTGCGTTTTCTTGCCCCGGACCCGGCCAGAGGCGGGCACCCCATGAGAAGCTGCGGCGAAAGCTTCGACGCCTATATCCTGCGCGCGCTGGGGCGCGACTGGGGCGAGCGGCTTTTGCCGCGCGGGCTTGATATCACGATGTGCGACCAGCTTGTTCTGATCGGCAGCGGGCTGATCTGGACATTCTATTTCGCGACACTGGCCATCGGGATCGGCTTTTTCCTTGCGGTGGCCGTGGCCGTTGCAAAGGTCAGCGAAAATCCCTGGGTTTCGCGCCCGGCCTCGGCCTTTGTCTTTTTGTTTCGCGGCTCGCCGCTCTTTATCCAGTTCTTCTTTTTCTATTCCGCCTTTGTGCTCTTGCCGCGCACGGGCATCGACATCCCGCTGGGCTTTGTCACGCTGACGGTCCAGACCTCGGCGCTGACCACGGCGCAGGTGGGCGGGCTGATCGTACTGGTGCTGAACACCACTGCCTACTCGGCGGAACTGTTCGCAGGCGCGCTGCGCGCAATCCCCAAGGGCGATCTGGAAGCCGCTGATGCCTATGGGTTGAGCGGGTTCACCAAATTCCGGCGCGTGGTCTTCCCGTCGATGCTGCGCCTGGCCTGGCCCAGCTACACGAATGAGGCGATTTTTCTGACCCATTCAACGACGCTGGTGTTCCTGTCTGCCTTTCCCGCGCGTGAACAGGCGGGCGAGGCGTTCTATTATGCGCGCTATTTCGTGGATCAGACCTTCAACCCCTTTGTGGGCTACCCGATCGTGGCGGCCTATTTCATCCTGCTGACACTGGGGATCGTGGCGTTGTTCGGCTTTGCCAATCGCCGCCTCAACCGTCACTTGCCGCGCGAGCGACGCCCGCGCGTGCGGTTTCGTCCGCAATATATCCGCTGAGGCCAGAGCTTGCAGAATATCCGCATCGCCATTCCCGATCTGAACGGGCAGGCCCGCGCCAAGCGCATGCCTGCCGCGGCCGAGGAGAAGCTGATGGCCGGGCAGGCCAAGATGCCGCTCTCGGCGCTCAATCTCGATATCTGGGGCAATGATATCGCCGACAGCCCGCTGCTGTTTGAAACCGGCGATGCCGACGGGTTTCTGCGCCCGACCGAACGCGGGTTTCTGGCCATGCCCTGGATCGGGCCAGAGGCGATGATGCTGCCGATGTCGATGTATCACGCGGATGGTCGGCCCTTTGCGGGCGATCCGCGCCATGCGCTGGCGCGGATCGTGGCGCAACTGGAGGCGCGCGGCCTGCGCGCCGTGACCGCGACGGAGCTGGAATTCTACCTGATCGATGACAGCGGCCCGGAATTCCGCCCGCCCCTCAGCCCGGTATCGGGCAAGCGGGCCATGGGCTCTGCCACGCTGTCCATGCGGATGCTGGATGAGTTCAACGCCTTTTTCGACGCGCTTTATGCCGGGTGTGAGGCGATGGGCATTCGCGCCGATACTGCCACATCAGAGGCCGGTCCAGGCCAGTTCGAGATCAATCTCGACCATGGCGATGACCCGCTGCGCGTGGCCGATGACACATGGCTGTTCAAGATCCTGCTGCGCAGGCTGGCGCGCCTGCACGGGATGGCGGCAAGTTTCATGGCCAAACCCTATGCTGACGCCTCGGGCAACGGGCTGCATCTGCATGCCTCGTTGCTGGACGGGCAGGGGCGCAATATCTTCGACAATGACGGGCCAGAGGGGACGGATGCGCTGCGCCACGCGATTGCGGGGGTGCTGGCGGCCATGCCGGGCTTGACCCTTGTATTCGCACCCCACGCGAACAGCTATGCGCGGCTGGTGCCCCATGCCCATGCGCCCACGGGCCTGTGCTGGGCCTATGAAAACCGCACGGCGTCGGTGCGTGTGCCCGTGGGCGCGCCAAAAGCGCGGCGGCTGGAACACCGGGTCGCGGGGGGGGATGTGAACCCTTATCTGCTGATGACGGCAGTGCTGGGCGCGATGCTTGCGGGGATCGAGGCGGCGCAGGACCCGCCCGCGCCCATTACCGGCGATGCCTATGCGCTGGATCTGCCGCAAATCCCCGCGACATGGGGTGCGGCGCTGGATCTGTTCGCGACCAGCCCCGAAGTCGCGCGGATATTCGAGCCGGAGTTGATCGACAACATGCGGCGCACCAAGTTGCAGGAAATGGCCGGGATGGACGGGCTGAGTGCCCAGGAGGTTCTGGATCTTTATCTTGAAGCGGTGTGACAGGCCGCCACCCGCGCCCGCGCGGCGGGGTTC
>PWWF01000374.1 GCA_003561595.1 Paracoccaceae bacterium
ACGTAAACTCGCTCGATCATAATCGCAATAATCGCGATAATCGCATCGGGACAAGCCCAAAACTCGCTGTCAGCCCCCCTGCCCTCTGTGCTTTTCACCCTGCCGAGCGCCCTGCCCCGCGTATCAACTGTGGAGCATTTCCCGGCGGTTCCAGCGCCGGTCGGCTCGAAACCCCTCATCCGGAATAATTCTCGACGTCTTTATTCCGGTTTATTCCTGAATTCCGGCACACCCGCCGTGCTTGAACTTGATTGAGCCGCGAATCTACGCCTCATGACAGGTTTCAAGACAGGGGGTCGCATGAGCAATCGATTGAAACTGAATGAGAAAATCGTCCGGGACGCCACACCAAAGCCTGGGCGCGACTATCTGATTTCGGACAGCGAGATCGCGGGTTTTGCGATCCGCATCTATCGTTCGGGCAGCCGCGCCTTCACGATGGACTATCGCATCAACGGGCGGCAGAGACGCTATCGGATCGGCCCATGGCCAGAATGGACGGTCGTGGCCGCGCGCGATCGGGCCAAGGAGCTGCGGCGACAGGTTGATGCGGGGATCGACCCCCATGCAGCGCGCGATCTGCAACGCGTCGCGCCCACTGTGTGTGACCTGATCAATCGCTACATCGAGGAGCATCTGCCACGTCTGGCACCGCGCTCTCAGGCCGACCATACGTCGATGATGCGCAAGATGGTGGAGCCCGCCTGGGGGACGCGGCTTGTGACGGAAATCACGAAACAGGATGTCGCGCTGCTGCTCAACGAGGTCGCCAAGGGTCGGGCCCGTCCGCATAAGAAGAAGCCGAACAACCGCGCGCGCAAGCTGCAAGGTGCGAAACCGACACCTATCCGCGCCAATCGGCTCGGGCAGGTCCTGCGCAAGATGTTCAATCTGGCGATTGAATGGGAATGGCGCGGCGACAATCCGGCACAGAAATTCTACCAGCGCCCCGAAAACTGCCGCGAACGCTTTCTCAGCCTTGCCGAGATCAAGCGGCTCGCCGAAGCACTGGAGCGCGCGGAAGACCAGCGCGGCGCGGCAGTGATCCGCATGTGCATGCTCACCGGCGCACGCGTGGGCGAGGTGCGCACGGCGCGTTTCGAGGATTTCAATCTGGAATTCGGCAGCTGGTCCAAGCCTGCGGCGACGACAAAACAGCGCAAGATACACCGCATACCCATTTCCGCTGATGTCGCGCAGCTGGTACGCCAGCGGCGGTTGGTGGTGCCCAGTGGCTGTGTGTGGCTGTTTCCGGGCGACACGCCCGGCCAGCCGGTGAAGGAAATCCGCCGCTTCTGGCTCAAGATGCAGAAGGAAGCCGGAATTGAGGGCGTGCGCATCCATGACCTGCGCCATACCTTTGCTTCGCTGCTGGTGAGCGGCGGTGCCTCGCTCGAAATGATTGGTCGGCTTCTGGGGCACACGCAGATGACCACGACCCAGCGCTATGCCCATCTGATGGATTCGCCGCTGCGCGAAGGGGTCAACGCGGTCGCGAGCATCATCGGCTCCCGCCCCAAGCTTGTGCATTCGCGCGATCAAGGGTCGAGGACTGCGTGAACGCAGCCCTCGGGAATAGGGATCAGAGGCGATCCTGCAGACGCCACCAGATCCGGGCACAGCGTTTACGCACCGTGCTGACATCGGGCACCTTGCCGTCTGCGCTGTTCTCCGTGAACCAATCAAGGATCATCTGAAGGAAGTCGTCCTGCTTGGCAGGCAGACCTTTCGCGGCCAGATCGAGCACGACATCGACCAGCATGTCTTCCCATTCATAGACGGCTGGACGTCCTTTGCCTGCCTTGCCCTGCGCCGCGCGCCGTCCGATGCTCAACAGCTCGTTGACCTGTTCGAATTCGGCGACTTCATCTGCATCGAGCAGCAGATCACCGAGCCGAATTTCGATGCCACCAACGGGATCTGTCACCAGCACCGGTTCAAGCGCGTCAGCCGGAATGAACCGCAGGACGGTGCATGTTTGATGGGCGGAATTATCCTGCTGGAACAGGCGCGCGACGTCCTCAGCAGGAACCCGCAGGATGCCTGTCAGCCTCTGGTCGCCGCATTTGACGGGCGAGATCGGCACCAGCAGGTTCAAACGACCAGCAAGCGCCCAGCCCCCGATCTCTGGGAGGCCACGCCCCCAGCGAAACGGCAGTTCGGTCAGATAGAAGAATGCCTTCGATATTTTTGGCATGTCAGTGTCCTCAAGCACCGCGACGCTGCTGCACTCGGCAAGTCAAAGCATCGCAGGTTCTGCGTGCCGGCTCGCCCATGCGATGCCGGCCCGATGCCGAAAGCCATCGGGCCGCGTTGCACGGCGCTGCGGTCAAGAACCTCTTTTGCGGTGCGTGCTGGCCCGAGGAACACCCTCCGGATCAGAGGCACAGGATCAACTTTGGGTTGCACAAAGCACTGCGCTTGATTGTCTGGCAGGATCGATGCACGGCGCGCAGCACCGATGCAGGCGCCAATCATCCGATCTACCAGGCGAGACAGTGCAGGGCACGCAAAGGCATGCCCGATCCGTTGACGGTCAGCCGATGTATCGGAATGCACTCGATGGTGGTGAGTGCGTCCCGATCAGACACTGTGATCGGACCGGGGCGCATTGCTCCGAAAATATCATAACCCAATGATTTACAACAACCGGAATAATTATGCGCCTATTTATTCCGGTTTATTCCTGAATTCCGGTGGGATGCGTCTGCTTTCTTGGCGGTGCCTGGGCAGTGACCTCGGCAATCGCAAGGAGATGCAGATGTCAGACCTCGAATTGGCCGAAAGATTGTATGGCCCCAGCGTCAAACCGATGCTGTCGGACTGGATGACCCGCGCTGAACTGGCCGCTGAACTTGGCCTTACGACCGAGACGCTTTCACGCTGGGATGCAAGGCGCGTTGGCCCTGCCCCAACACGGGTGGGACGAAAGGTTCTCTACCGTAGGGAGACTGTGCGCGCTTGGCTTCTGGCGCAAGAAGCGGCACGCGATGCCAAAGCCAGACACGCAGCCCCCCGGCGTGCGGGAGGTCGGCGATGACCATGCCCCTGCCCTACCGCAAGCACCGCCAGCGCGAACAGGCGCGTCAGGACTGGATAGAGGAACGGCTGCGCGAGGCGCGCATTGTCGTG
>PWWF01000043.1 GCA_003561595.1 Paracoccaceae bacterium
GTGACCAAGCAGCGCCCTGCAAGCGCGCGAAAAGATCAGGCAGCGCGACCCGATGTCAGCGACAGGAAGACATCTTCAAGATCAGGCTCTTCGCTGCTGATATCGACCACCACGCCCCCGGCCTGCGTCACCGCCGCCAGAACCGCGCCCGCGTTCACCACGCTGCGCGGATAGGTCAGCGCCAATCTGCCATCCGCGCGGTTTTCCTGTTTCACCCCGTCAGGCAGGGTCAGCCCTGCAACCGGGTTTTCCAGCCTCAGCAGCAATGTCTTGGCATCAAGCCGTCCCAACAGGGCTGACGTGCGGTCGCGCACAATCACTTCACCATGGTCGATGATGGCAATCTCGTCGCACATCTCCTGCGCCTCTTCCAGGTAATGCGTGGTCAGGATGATGGTCATGCCGCGCGCGTTCAGCGCGCGCACATTTTCCCACAGCATCTGGCGCAGCTCGATATCCACACCGGCTGTCGGTTCATCCAGCACCAGCACCTGCGGCGCATGGACCAGCGCCTTGCCCAGCAAAAGCCGCCGCCGCATGCCCCCCGACAGCGTGCGCGCATAGGAATCGGCCTTGTCCGACAGCCCGATCAGCGACAGGATCTCATCAGTGCGCCGCTGCGAACGCGGCACGCCATACAGGCCCGCCTGCACTTCTAGCGCGCCGCGCGGGGTAAAGAACGGGTCGATGTTCAATTCCTGCGGCATCACCCCGATGGCCGCGCGCGACTGGCGCGGGTTCACATCCTGATCGAACCCCCAGATCCGCACCTGACCGGCGCTTTTGGTCACCAGCCCCGCCAGAATATTGATCAGCGTCGATTTGCCCGCCCCGTTCGGCCCCAGCAGACCAAATATGCTGCCCGACGGGATCGACAGATCCACCCCTTTCAGCGCGTCCTTGGGCGGCGTGCGCTTCTCGCCCGCATAGGTCTTGCGCAGCCCCGTGATCTCTATCGCATTGCCGGTCATCGCCTGCCCCTCTTGTCTTGCCGCTCGCGCGGGCCCCGGCCATAGATAAGCGTTTGCGCGGAAATGAAAAGCCGATGGGCCATCACAGGGTTGACGCCGGGGCCGCCGGGTGGTCAGGCTGTGCGCCAACGAAAATCATGTAGCAGGAGCGAGGGACAATGGTCGAATTGCTGACAAGTTTCGAGGGGCGCATTCGCCGGGGCCAATACTGGCTGGGCATTCTGATCATCGTGATTGCGGCGATCGTCATCAGCATCCTGATCGGTGCCATCTTTGGCGAGGGGTTTTTCGGCCGTCTGCTGATGCTGCTGGTCACGCTGGGGATGCTGTATCCGGCAGTGGCGCTGGCGACCAAGCGTCTGGCCGACCGGGGCCAGCCGCCGCTGCCGAAACTCGCGATCTTCTTCACGCCGGGCCTGCTGCTGACGGTGATCGACACATTCCGCATCGGCTATCGCCCCATGCAGGGCCTGCCGGGGTCCGAGGGCATGATGATGGTGCCCGGCACCATGAGCATGATCCTGGGCGTGATCGCGCTGATTGTCGGCATCTGGGCGGTGATCGAGCTGGGAATCCTCAAGGGCGATCCGGAACCCAACGCCTATGGCCCGCCCCCGGCCTAGGGCGTAGACCCAAGCGCCTTCGCGCTTGCCCGACCGGCGGCCCATCCTGTATGGTCCGGCCAACCCCACAAGACAGAAGGCCACACGCATGACCGCCCCCACAAGCTTTGACCCCCCCGAGACCGAAACCGTCAGCGCCATGCGCGTGTGCTGCGACGGGGGCGAAGGGGCGCTGGGGCACCCGCGCGTGTGGCTGTCGATCAGTCATGAGACCGGCATGGTCGAGTGCCCCTATTGCGACAAGCGCTTTGTCCATGAGGACTGGAGCGACGAGCAGGCCGCATGAGCGCGGCAGGGCTGGCCCTGCGTCTCGGCAACCTGCGTCTGATCCTGTAGGCACCCGCACCCGGTCCTGAGTGTCCGCCTTCCGGATGACGCGCTTCTGATCTGGCCATTGCCGCGCAGATGGCTAGTATCTGCCCGGCACACTGGACGGGGGCACATATGACATTCGGCAAGGGCAGCCATCTGCATCTGATCGACGGATCGGCCTATATTTTCAGGGCCTATCACGCGCTGCCGCCCCTGTCGCGCAAGTCTGACGGGCTGCCCGTGGGGGCCGTGGCGGGGTTTTGCAACATGCTCTGGCGCTATCTGGGCGAGAACAATGCCAGCGCCGACGCGCCCACCCATGCGGCGGTGATCTTCGACAAGGGCAGCCACACCTTCCGCAATGACTTTTACCCCGATTACAAGGGCCATCGGCCCGACATGCCCGAGGACCTGCGCCCCCAGATCCCGCTGACCCGCGATGCGACGCGCGCCTTCAACATCGCCTGCGAAGAGATCGAGGGCTATGAGGCCGACGACATCATCGCCACCCTTGCGCGGCAGGCGACCGAGGCGGGCGGGCGCGTGACCATCATCAGCGGCGACAAGGATCTGGCGCAGCTTGTGAATGACCAAGTGTCGATGATCCGCCCAGGCATGCAGGGCAGACCCGACCAGCTTGTAGACCGGGCAGGCGTGGTCGACTGGTTTGGCGTCGGGCCAGAGTTGATGATCGATCTGCAAGCCATCGCGGGCGATTCGGTCGACAACATTCCCGGCGTGCGCGGCGTTGGGCCGGCGACGGCCTCTATCCTGCTGCAAGCGATTGGGCCGGTGGACCGGCTGTTCGATGAGGGCACACGCGAGGCGGCACTGACCGAACTAGCAGACAAGATCGACAGCTATGTGTCAGAGGTTGAGGGCCGGTTGGAGCGCAAGATCAAGCTAGGGTCCAAGGCCGACGCGGCGGCGATTGTCGCGGCGCTGTCCGGGGCAGAGGTCGGCGCGGAGCTTTCGCCCAAGGACTTGGCAGAGTTGGCTGAAAGAGGCAACGACGCTGCCACCGACCTTTTGACTATGCGCGAGCGGCTGAAAGTGCTGCGCAACATCGCGCCCAAAGTGGCCGAAGCCGAAGATGCTGTTCGCCTGTCAAAAGACCTTGTGCGGTTGGATGACGCGACCCCGATCACCTTTACGCTGGACGATCTGGAAGTGCGCGACCCCGACCCGTCCGCGCTGCTGGGGTTCCTCA
>PWWF01000198.1 GCA_003561595.1 Paracoccaceae bacterium
AGCCCTGCCCCGTGCGCCCCGACCGCGACGGCAGCACACAATCGAACATGTCCACCCCGCGCTGCACGGCGCCCACGATATCATCGGGCTTGCCCACCCCCATCAGGTAACGCGGCTTGTCATCAGGCAACTGGCCGGGCGCGTAATCCAGCACCTCGAACATCACCTTCTGCCCTTCGCCCACAGCAAGGCCCCCCAGCGCATAGCCGTCAAACCCGATCTCGCGCAAACGCGCCGCGCTTTCCGCACGCAGATCGGGATAGACGGACCCCTGCTGGATGCCGAACAGCGCATGACCGGGCCTTGTACCAAACGCCGCGCGCGAGCGTTCCGCCCAGCGCATCGACAATTCCATCGACCTGCGCGCCACATCCTTCTCGGCGGGAAAGGGCGTGCATTCATCGAAGCTCATCACGATATCGGACCCCAGCTGGCGCTGGATCTCCATCGATCGCTCGGGGCTCAGCATATGGCGAGATCCGTCGATATGGCTGGCAAAGCGCACGCCCTCCTCGCTCATCTTCCGCAAGGACGCGAGCGACATCACCTGAAACCCGCCCGAATCCGTCAGGATCGGGCGGTCCCAGTTCATGAACCGGTGCAGTCCGCCCAATTCGGCAATACGCTCGGCGGTGGGGCGCAGCATCAGATGATAGGTATTGCCCAGCAGAATGTCGGCACCCGTCTCGCGCACCGATTCCGGCAGCATCCCCTTTACGGTGGCGGCTGTGCCCACTGGCATGAAGGCCGGTGTGCGGATGTCCCCGCGCGTGGTCGTGATCACACCACTGCGCGCACGCCCGTCGCGGGCCGATATCTGAAAACCAAAAGCCATCCCTGCCCTTTGGCCCAAATCACGCGCCATGCCAAGCCCAGTCTGACCCCGGCCCTTGCGGGGCGCGAAGGGGTGGGAGGGTGGGCGAAGCGTCCCGCAAGGGCCGGGGTCAGCGCGCGCGCCGCAGATAGACGTAATAGGCCCCGCTGCCGCCATGGCGGGCATGGGCCTCGCGAACCTCCAACACCAGCGGCCCCAGCGGCGCCATGCGCAGCCATTGCGGCACATCCTGTTTCAGCGCCCCGGGGCGGCGCGGGATAGGGCCGTCATCAGCCATCCGCTTGCCCTTGCCGGTGATCACCAGAACCAGCCGCACGCCTCTCGCATGCGCGCGCAGGATGAACCCGGTCAGCGCCGAATGCGCCTGCGCCAATGTCATGCCGTGCAGGTCGATCCGCGCATCGGGCACCAGCTTGCCCCGGCTCAGGCGCTGATACTGGCGCTTGTCCATCCTGACCGGCGCGCTGGCCAGGGCATCGCCCAGGGGCTGCGCCAGATCATGGGCGGGCGGCGGCCCGGACGGGGCGGGACGCAGGCTTTGCCCGCTGCGGGGCTTTTTCGCAGGCTTTGGGGCAGGCGCAGGCGGGGGATCGGGCAGATCCGGTGGCATGTTGGACAAAAGAGGCCGCGTGGTGCGTGCCACGCGGCCCCAGATCTCAACCTCATCCGCGCTCAGACGCCGCTTGCGGCTCATTCGCCCGTGGCCACCAGCTTCCAGTTCGGGCTGTCGGATGTCATGTCGCGGGCAAAGGTCCACACATCCTTCTGCTGCTTGATCGTGTTGGGGTCGCCATCGACAATCTCATCCGTGTCGACCTTGCGCACTGCCGAGGTCAGCTCGCACACGAATTTCATCGTGATCTCGCCTTCTTTCGTGTCCTCGTCGAACACGGCCTCGACAATCTCGATCTCGCGCAGACCCACGAATGTCGCATCCACCCGCAGCCCTTCGCGTTCGCGCAACTGCACGACCTCGTCAAAGCTGTTGAACACATCGCGCGACAGGAAGGGCAGGACCGAATCCAGATCCGATGCCTCGAACGCCATCAGGATCATCTCATAGGCACCGCGCGCGCCCTGCAGGAATTCGCTCACGCTGAAGGACGGGTCCTCGGCCTTCATCCGGGCCAGCGCCTTGGCCGAGTCCGACCCTTCGGGCACATGATCGATGATATCCGTGTCAGGTCCACCCTCGATCACCTCGAACCGGGGCTTGGTCGCAGCCGCCTCGCTGCCCTCCTGCCGGGGCAGCGGCTTTTGCTCATATCCCTCGCGCGTGCCAAGCACGGCCCGCAAGCGCAGAATCAGAAAGACGGCTATTCCGGCAAGTATCAGTAGCTGGATCACGGCAGGTTCCATTGTTTCCTCGGCCCGGGGTTGGTAAGGCAGGTTGACTGCCTATGTAAGGGTGCTGGCAGGGCAAGTCCACCATACGCGATCAGAACCTACGGATTAAAGGCAAACTTATGTGGATTCTCCTTCTGATCCTGGCTGTGCCGATCATCGAGATCGCGCTTTTCGTGCAGTTCGGCCCGATCTTTGGCGTTTTCGGAACATTGGCCGAGGTTCTGGTATCTGCCGCACTGGGCGTGATCCTGATGCGGCGCGAACCCCAGCGCAACGCCGCCGAGCTGCGCGCGACGCTGGAACGCGAGCAAAGCCCCGCCAGCCCGCTGGCCCATTCCGCGCTGCGGCTGTTCGGGGCCATCCTGATCGTGCTGCCCGGTTTCTTCACTGATTTCATGGGCCTGCTGCTGCTGATCCCGCCATTGCGGCATATCTTGCTTGTGCAACTTCTGACCCGGCTGCGCGACAAGCACGCAAAGGGTGATATCACGATCATCGAGGGCGAGTATCACCGCGATCCGGAACATCCCGCCCCACCCGAGGACCGGGTGGAAGGGCCGCATAACCGGGATTGAGCGATCCCACCCAGACTGATAGATACCCCGCCAGACAGTTATCACAAGTTCGACAGGAGCCTTTCATGACCGATACGGACCAACAGGGCAACGGCGCCGCCGCTGCTGCAACACCGCCCAAGGTGAATATGCGCATCCTTGCGCAATACATGCGCGACCTGTCCTTCGAGAATGTGGCCGCGCAGAAAAAGCTGCAGGGCGGCAATGTGCAGCCCGACATTCAGGTGCAGGTCAGCCTGGACGCCAAGAAGCGCGAGACGGAAAACCAGTATGAGGTCGGGACCAAGTTCAAGATCACCTCGCGCAACAAGACCGATGGCGAAACGCTGTTCCTGATCGAACTGGATTATGTCGGCCTGTTCCTGATCGAGGGCGTGCCCGAAGGGCAGCTGCACCCCTTCCTGCTGATCGAATGCCCGCGCATGGTCTTCCCCTTCGCACGACGCATCATCTCGGATATCTCGCGCGATGGCGGTTTCCCGCCGCTCAACCTCGACACGGTCGATTTCCTGGCACTCTACAAGCAGGAACTCCAGCGGCAGGCGGCGCAGAAACAGGCGCAATCCGGCGAGACCCCCGCCACCAACTGATCGGCATCACCGCTGAATCGCCCCGACGCCCGGCCCCGCCGGGCGTCTTGCGTATTCAGGCGCGCGCGTAGCGCTTCCACAGCGCATCCTCGCCCAATGTCGCGACGAAATCGCGATGCGCGGCGGCCTCTGCCTCGGTCAGACGCGGGGGCAGCGGCTGTGCCCGGCGCGGCAGGGGCGCGCGCGTAGCGGTGCCGCCCGCGCCCATGCCCTCGGGTTCCGAAGACAAGGCGAAATCGGGCTGCTGACCGCCCAGCAATTCAAGATAGACCTCGGCCAGAATCTCGCTGTCCAGCAACGCGCCATGCTTCGTGCGCGCCGAATTGTCGATCCCAAAGCGGCGGCATAGCGCATCGAGTGAAGCCGGCGCGCCCGGATATTTCTTGCGCGCGAATGTCAGCGTATCAAAGGCCTGATCCGGCCCCAGCCGGGGCTTTGACGCCCATTCCAGTTCGGCATTCAGAAAGCGCATGTCAAAGCTCGCATTATGGATCACCAGCCGGTCACCCGCCACGAACTCCAGAAACGCATCGGCAACATCGGCAAAGATGGGCTTGTCGCGCAGGAAATCCTCGCTCAGGCCATGCACCTCGAACGCGCCTTGCGGCATGTCGCGTTCGGGGTTGATATACTGATGATAGCTGCGGCCCGTCGGCATCAGGTTCACCAGCTCCACGGCGCCGATCTCGACGATCCGATGCCCTTCGGCAGGTTCAAACCCGGTGGTTTCCGTGTCCAGCACCAGTTCACGCATGTCTCGCCCTCAGCTTTGCCACCATATCTTGCACGGCAGCGCGGGTGCTGTCCATATCCAGTGTCTCTATCACGAAATCCGCGCGCGCCCGCTTTTCGGCATCCGGCATCTGCCGCGCCAGAACCTGACTCAAGTGCGCCTCGGACATGCCGGGGCGGGCCAGAACACGGGCGCGCTGCACCTCCTCGGGCGCAGTGACGACCAGCACGCCATCGACATCGGCCCCGACCTCGAACAACAGCGGGATGTCCAGAACCACCAGCGGACCCGTGACGCCCGCGACGAACTCCGCACGGTCCTGCGCGACCAGCGGATGCACCACAGCCTCGATCCGGCGCAACCGTTCAACATCGCCTGCGATCCAGTCGCGCAGCGCGGCGCGGTCCACCCCGTCCGCGCCCACGGCCTGCGGGCATATGGCGCCGATCGGCCCGACCGCCGCCCCACCCGGCGCATATAGCCGATGCACCGCCGCATCCGCATCCCAGACCGGCACGCCGCAATCGCGGAAAAACCCGGCGGTGGTGGATTTTCCCATCCCGATGGACCCGGTCAGCCCCAGCCGATAGGTCATGACGCCAGCACAGCGCGGCGCAGCGCCTCTGTCACCTCTGGCCGCTGGCCGAACCACCGCGCAAACCCCGGCACCGCCTGATGCAGCAGCATCCCCAGACCATCGACCGTCACGCAACCCTGCGCGCGGGCATCGCGCAACAGGGGCGTGTCCAGCGGCGTATAGACAATATCGGTCACGACCATCCCCGGACGCATCGCCGCTGCCGGAAACTCCAGCGGCGGCGCCCCGGCCATACCCAGCGATGTGGTGTTCACCAGCACCCCGGCGCCATCCACTACCGCAGCGCGGTCTTCCCAGTCCAGCACCGTCACAGGACAATCGGACAGATCCGCCGCCAGGCTTTCGGCCCGCGCGCGTGTGCGGTTGACCAGCCGGATCTCGGGCACGCCCGCCTGCGCCAGCGCAACGATCACCGCGCGCGCGGCTCCGCCCGCGCCCAGCACCAGCGCGGGCGCGGTATAATCCGCATCCGCCCCGGCGCGCAGGTTTTCAATGAAGCCATAAGCATCTGTATTATCCGCATGAATACGCCCGTCCAGAAAGCTGAGCGTATTCGCAGCCCCGATCCGCCGCGCAACATCACTCACGTCATCGGCCAGCACCAGGGCGCGTTCCTTGTGGGGCAGGGTGACATTCACCCCGACAAAACCCATCGCGGGCATGGCGCGCAAGGCACGCTCCAGATCATCCGCCTCTATATGCAGCGGCACATAATGCCCCGTGATCCCGTAGTCGCGCAGCCATGTGCCATGCAGCACGGGCGAGCGGCTATGCGCCACCGGGCACCCGATCACCCCGGCCAGTGGTATTCTGCTCATCCCTCAACCTCTCCGCGCAGGGCCAGATAATTCAGCAATTCCAACAGCGGCAGGCCCAGAATGGTAAAATAATCGCCCTGTATCCGGGCAAACAGCCGCACGCCCTCTTCCTCCAGCTTGTAGGCACCGACCGATGCACCGATGCCGGGCCAGTTGCGGGCCAGATACCCGTCCAGATACGCGTCCGAGAAATCGCGCATTTCCAGCCGGGCGGTCGCGACATGCCGCCAGATCGGCGCGCCATCGGCATAGAGCACCGCGGCCGAGAACAACTGATGCGACTGCCCGCGCAACCGTTGCAACTGGGCGCGCGCATCCTCCACCGTCGCGGGCTTTTCCAGCACCGCGCCCTTCAGCCCCAGCACCTGATCGCAGCCCAGAACCAGCGCATCTAGCCGCCGCCCGGCCACCTTGCGCGCCTTGGCCTCTGCCAGCGCATCGGCGATGTCACGGGCATGCGCACCCTCATGCTCCAGCGCAGCGCGGATCGCGCCCTCATCCACACGCGCGGGCGCAGTGTCGAACACCAGCCCTGCATTTCGCAGCATCTGGGCCCGGATGGCAGAGCCGGAGGCAAGGACAAGCGCCATGTGGACAACCCTGTTGAGAGAGCATGTGTGAAACCGTTGAGCGTTCCGGGCATAACCCGGAGCAGGGCATTTGCTGGCATGTTCTCCACCATCGTGCAAGGGCCGGGGCCGGTTCATCAACAGCGGATAACCCGCACCCCCGGATTGTGGAAAGCCAGGGTCAGATTTTGCGACCCGCCGGATATTCCTGAAATGTTCTGTTTTATTTATCGTAAATTCATAGGCTTGCGATTCATCACAAAAGATGCACAACCATAGATGACTGTGGATAACCCTGTGGGCTGAAAAACAATCCCCATATCCACAGCCCCAACAAGATACTACATTCCTCTTTACTTCTTTCTTGAGTAAGAGAGGGGGCAGGACAGACGGGAACAGATATGCTTTCGGAAATCTATCTCTGGATCAAGGCGCTGCATATCATGGCAGTGATAAGCTGGATGGCAGGGCTGTTCTATCTGCCACGGCTGTTTGTCTATCATGTCGAGCAGGGGCAGGTGGACGGGATCAACCCGGTCTTTCAGACGATGGAAGAAAAGCTGCTGCGCGTCATCATGAACCCGGCTATGATCGTGGCCTGGGTGACGGGGCTGATGATGGTCGCTGTGCCGGGCGTGGTGATGTGGGATCTGATCTGGCCCTGGACCAAGGGGGCCGCGCTGATCGGGATGACATGGTTTCACATGTGGTGCGCCCGCCGCCGCCGGGTCTTCGCCGAAGGGGGCAATCTGCTGACAGGGCGCGACTACCGCATGATGAACGAAGTTCCCACGGTCCTGATGGTGGTGATCGTGCTGTCCGTCGTGGTGAAATTCTAGCGGGAATTGACTCGGACTCGGATCGCAGGTATTTCTTCGGCCAGCCTCGCCGTCCGGCGAAACGCGCTTCACGCCTGTCCCCGACCGTATGAACCCCCGTTGTCAGGGGTCCGAAGGAATATTCCCCATGTCCGACACCATCACCGAAGACCGCCCCGATCAGGAAACCCCGGTGACGGATGACCGCACTGACCCGCCGGGCAAGCTGCATCTGGCGGAGCTGAAGGCGAAAAGCCCGTCGGACCTGCTGGCGATGGCCGAAGAGCTGGAGATCGAGAACGCCTCGACCATGCGCAAGGGCGAGATGATGTTCTCGATCCTGAAGGAATGCGCCGAGGATGGTTGGACCATCTTTGGCGAGGGCGTGCTGGAAGTGCTGCAGGACGGATTCGGCTTTCTGCGCGCGCCAGAGGCCAATTATCTGCCGGGCCCTGATGACATCTATGTCTCGCCCGACATGATCCGCAAATATGCGCTGCGCACTGGCGACACGGTCGAGGGCGAGATTCAGGCCCCCGCCGAGAATGAGCGCTATTTCGCGATCACCAGCGTCACGCAGATCAACTTTGATGAACCCGAACGCGCGCGGCACAAGGTCCATTTCGACAACCTGACGCCGCTTTTCCCCGATCAGCGCCTGTGGATGGAGACGAAGGAAACCACCAAGGACAAATCCGCGCGGATCATCGATATCGTGACGCCGCTGGGCAAGGGCCAGCGCGCGCTGATCGTTGCACCCCCGCGCGTGGGGAAAACGGTGCTGCTGCAAAACATCGCCCACAGCATCGAGAAGAACCACCCCGAATGCTATCTGATCGTCCTTCTGATCGATGAACGGCCAGAGGAAGTGACCGACATGCAGCGCTCGGTGAAGGGCGAGGTCATCGCCTCGACCTTTGATGAGCCTGCCACGCGCCATGTTGCCGTGTCGGAAATGGTGATCGAAAAGGCCAAGCGCCTGGTTGAGCATAAACGCGATGTGGTCATCCTGCTTGATTCGATTACGCGTCTGGGCCGGGCCTTCAACACGGTTGTCCCATCCTCGGGCAAGGTGCTGACCGGCGGTGTCGATGCCAATGCGCTGCAACGCCCCAAGCGGTTTTTCGGCGCGGCCCGGAATATCGAGGAGGGCGGCTCGCTGACCATCATCGCGACCGCGCTGGTCGATACCGGCTCGCGCATGGATGAAGTGATCTTTGAAGAATTCAAGGGCACCGGCAACAGCGAGATCATTCTGGACCGCAAGGTGGCCGACAAGCGCGTCTTCCCGGCCATCGACATCCTGAAATCCGGCACCCGCAAGGAGGATCTGCTGATCGAGAAAGCCGATCTGCAGAAAACATTCGTGCTGCGGCGGATTCTGAACCCGATGGGCACGACCGACGCTGTCGAATTCCTGATTTCCAAGCTGAAACAGACCAAATCCAACGAAGATTTCTTCGATTCCATGAACGCCTGAGGCAATGGACACGATCTTCGCCTTGGCCTCGGCCCGGGGAAAATCGGGCGTTGCAGTCATCCGGCTCTCGGGGCGACGCGCGTTTGAGGTGGCAGAGGCCATCGCAGGCCCGCTACCCAGCCCGCGGATGGCCTCGTTGCGGGTGATGCGCGACGCATCGGGCGGGCGGCTGGATACGGGTCTGGTCACAGCCTTTGCCAAAGGTGCCAGCTTTACCGGCGAAACGGTGGTGGAATTTGCCGTGCATGGGAGCCTGGCCAGCGTGGCCGCGATGGAGCGGTGTCTGGCGCAGGATCATGGGCTGCGTCTGGCCGAACCCGGCGAATTTACCCGCCGCGCGCTGGAAAACGGTGTGCTGGATCTGACGCAGGTGGAAGGGCTGGGCGACCTGCTGGAGGCCGAGACCGAAAGCCAGCGCCGCCAGGCCCTGCGCGTGCTGGATGGCGCCCTGGGGCGGCTGGTTGGTGGCTGGCGTGCGCATCTGGTCAAGGCTGCGGCATTGGTCGAGGTCTCGATCGATTTCGTCGAAGAGGATGTCGGCAATTTCGATGACCAGATTCGGGCAGAGCTGACCGAGGTTGCCGATGGGCTGCGTGGCGAGATCGCAGGGCAGGGCGCGCGCGAACGGGTCCAGACCGGGTTTGAGGTCGCGCTGGTCGGGTCGGTGAATGCCGGCAAGTCCACCTTGCTGAATGCCCTGGCCGGGCGCGATGCCGCGATCACGTCGGACATCGCAGGCACCACCCGCGATGTGATCGAGGTGCGGATGGATATCGGCGGCTTCGCTGTGACGATTTTGGATACCGCAGGGTTGCGAGAGACGGGTGAGACGATAGAGGCGCTGGGAATTGCGCGCGGGCAGAAACGCGCGCAGGCGGCAGATTTGCGCATTATATTGTGTGATGGGCCGGATTCACCCCCACCTGTAGATGTTCAGCCGGGTGATATTGTTGTGCTGGGCAAGGCGGATCTGTTCCCCGATGTCCCCGATGGGGTGTCGGGTCTGACGGGGCATGGGGTTGATTCGTTGCTGGGGCGAATTGCTGAAACTCTCGCGGGGCGCGTTGCGCGCGATGGGGTCAGCGTGCGGCGGCGGCATTTGCAAGCGATGCAGGCGGCACTTGGACCGTTGGAGCAATCGATTGAAAAACTGCGCTCGGGGGAGTATATCGCAGAACTGGTCGCGGCGGATATCCGGCAGGCCATCGGGGCGCTGGATGTGCTGATCGGGAAGGTCGATGTCGAGGATCTGTTGGGCGATATCTTTGCGTCCTTCTGCATCGGAAAGTAGGAGTGTTTCACGTGAAACATTATGACGTCATCATCGTGGGGGGCGGCCATTCCGGGGTCGAGGCTGCCTTGGCCGCAGCACGGATGGGCGCCCGCACGGCATTGGTGACTTTCCGCAAGGAAGATCTGGGCGTGATGTCCTGCAACCCGGCGATTGGAGGTCTGGGCAAGGGCCATCTGGTGCGCGAGGTTGATGCGCTCGACGGTCTGATGGGTCGCGCTGGGGATTACGCGGCAATTCAATATCGCTTGCTCAACCGCTCCAAGGGACCGGCGGTTCAGGGCCCCCGCGTGCAGGCCGATCGCAAGCGGTATCGTGAGTTCGTCAGCCGCGAAGTGCTGACGACGCCGGGGCTGGAGCTTGTGACCGCCGAGGTCACAGGCTTACTGCAAGAGGGCGGCCAGATCACCGGGATCGAGGTGAATGGCGAAACACGTCTGCAGTCGCATGCCGTCGTTCTGACGACCGGCACATTCCTGGGCGGGATCATCCACATCGGCGACCGCAATTTCCCGGCGGGCCGGATGGGCGACAAGGCATCGAATCACCTGGCCGACCAGATGCGCGGGCTTGGGTTGCCGATGGGCCGTCTGAAAACCGGCACACCACCCCGGCTGGACGGCAAGACCATCGCATGGGATAGGCTGGACCAGCAACCGGGCGACGTAACGCCCGAATTTCTGTCATTCATGACGGATGCTGTCGCTGCACCCCAGGTCGCTTGCGCGATTACCCATACCACGCCCAAAACCCATGACATCGTTCGCGAAAACCTGTCGCGTTCCGCCATGTATAGCGGCCAGATTGGCGGGGCCGGCCCCCGTTATTGCCCGTCGATAGAGGACAAGATCACCCGTTTTGCGGACAAGGACTCGCATCAGGTTTTCCTGGAACCCGAAGGGTTGGATGACAGCACGGTTTACCCGAACGGCATCTCCACATCGCTTCCGGCCGAGGTGCAGGAAGCCTATGTCCGGACCATTCCGGGGCTGGAGGATGTGCAAATCCTGCAACCGGGCTATGCCATCGAGTATGACTATATCGACCCGCGCGCTCTGACCTCTGCGCTTCAGCTCAAGGATGTCGCGGGGTTTTTTCTGGCCGGGCAGATCAATGGGACCACCGGATATGAAGAGGCTGCGGCCCAGGGTCTGGTCGCGGGTCTGAACGCGGCGTTGTTTGCCCAGGGGAAAGAGGCGCTGCGCTTCCAGCGGTCCGATTCGTATATCGGCGTGATGATCGATGACTTGATTCTGCGCGGCGTGGCCGAACCTTATCGTATGTTCACCTCGCGCGCCGAATATCGGTTGTCGCTGCGCGCGGATAATGCGGATCAGCGACTGACGCCAGTTGGGATGGAAATAGGCTGTGTGGGGCAGGGGCGTCGCGCGGCGTTTTCGGACAAGCTGGAACGGCTCGACCGGGCGCGTGATATGCTACAGTCGCTCAGCTTTACCCCGCGTGTTGTGAACGCCGCCGGGTTCAAGATCAGCGAGGATGGGACGCGCCGCGACGGGCTGACACTGCTGGGGCTGCAGGGATTCACCTTTGACACGCTTGCGAAACTGACGCCGGAAGTTGCGGAAATCGACGCCCAGATCCAGACGCAGATCGCCAAGGAAACGGTTTACAAAGCGTATCTGGACCGGCAAGAGGCAGAGATCAAAGCCCTGAAAGGGGATGAAAATCGGCGCTTTCCGGACGGGTTCGACTTTGCCGCGATCAATGGGTTGTCGAATGAAATCACTCATAAACTCAACACCTTACGGCCAGAGACACTAGCGCAGGCATCGCGGATTGAGGGGATGACCCCGGCCGCATTGGTGCTTTTGCTGTCCCGGTTGGAGCAGCATGAAAAGCGCCTCTCGGCATGACGGCAGATCAGATTGCCGGGATCAATGTTTCACGTGAAACATTGGACCGGCTGACCCAGTTCTCTGACCTGCTGCGCAAGTGGAATCCGACCATCAACCTCGTCGCCCCCGGCACAATCCCGGACTTGTGGGCGCGGCATATCGTCGATTCCGCGCAGCTTTTCCACGCCGCACCGCCGGACGCCCGCCACTGGCTGGACATCGGCTCTGGCGGTGGTCTGCCCGGGATCGTCTGCGCGATCCTCGCTGCCGAGCTTCAGCCCGATTGCCGCTTTACGCTGGTGGAAAGCGACGCCAGGAAATCGGCGTTTCTGATGACGGC
>PWWF01000100.1 GCA_003561595.1 Paracoccaceae bacterium
CCATGGCGTCGGCGAAGTCTTCTTCGGCCATGGCAGGAGCAATGGTCGCTTCGGCGTGGTCGAGCGCGGTAAAAAGCGCGCGTTCCGCGTCGGTTTCGGCAAGCTTCGGGTCCGGGCCGAAGGAGTATTCGACCCCGTCCCTGGCCTCGGCCTGTGTCAGGATGTTGTTGGCGCGCTTGAAGCCCTGCAGCAGGTTTTCCCCGTCATCGGTTTTCAAGAAAGCGCTGAGCGCCTCGACGCGTTTGACCAGCAAGGTGAGGTCGTCGTTACCCGGCATGGCCAAGCAGGCGTCGATTACGTCATGGCGGATGCCCTGCTCGCGGAGGTGGACTTTGAGGCGGTCGTGGAAGAAGGCCAAAATATCTGAACAAAAAGCGCTGATTGATCGAAAAGCTATTGCTGCTTCCAAATGGTGATCGTTCAGTCTCAACTCCGAGTAGCGCTGCTCGTTCTTTGAAGGCAATGCGTAAAACTCACTTACCGTGTCGATCAGTGGCCAATCTTTCAGATCAAGAGCCTGTTCGTCCAAAAGCACATTTGCAGAAACTAGTATGTGGTCAAGGTGACCATCCACACCACGCTTAGGGTTGGGCGCTGAATAATATACGACATATTCATCAGACACTATATCGCTTAGAATGCGGATGTAGGGAAGCAGCATCACCTCACTTAGCTTTGCACTCGTGTCAGAGTGCAACACCAACCGAATAACCCCAAGCGCCGCCCGCCGCAGGGCATAGGGGTCTTTCGAGCCCGTGGGCTTCTCGTCAATCGCCCAGAACCCGGTCAGCGTGTCGATCTTGTCGGCCAGCGCCACGGCGATCGAGACCGGCGCAGACGGCACGGAGTCCGATGGCCCGAGCGGCTGGTAATGCTCCACACAGGCGCGCGCCACGTCTTCGGGCAAGCCCGCCGCCCGCGCATAGTAGCTGCCCATAAGCCCCTGCAATTCCGGGAACTCCCCCACCATTTCCGAGCGCAGATCAGCCTTGGCCACCCGCGCCGCCCGCTCGGCCAGATCCGGGTCAGCCCCCACCAGCGGCGCGATCTCGCGCGCCAGTGCGGCGATGCGCTCCACCCGGTCAGCCTGCGATCCGAGCTTGTTGTGGAATGTCACATTCGCGAGGCCAGCGCCCATTGCCTCCAATCCGCCCTCGCGGACCACGCGCAAATCGTTTTCCCAGAAAAACCTTGCATCCGACAGCCTTGCCGCCAGAACCTTCTGGTTTCCGGCGAGGATCGTGGCCCCGTTATCTGCCGTTTCACGATTGGCGACTGTCACAAACCCGACAATCTGCCCGGATTTCGGGTCGCGCAGGGAAAAGAACTTCTGATGCTCTTTCATCGAAGTCTGCAAGACCTCGGGCGGCAGCCCCAGAAAGTCCTCGCCGATCCGCCCCATCAGCACGACCGGCCATTCCACCAGCCCCGCCACCTCGGCCAGGAGGCCCTTGTCCTCGACCAGTTCCAGCCCGGCGGCAAAGGCCATCTGCCCGGCCTCATTCCAGATATGCGCCGCGCGTTCCTCTGGGTCCAGGATGACATGCGCGCGTTTCAGCCGGGCGGCGTAATCCTCGAACCCTGTCACGGAAAAGGGCGCAGGCGCCATGAACCGGTGCCCGCGGGTCACATCGCCTGCGACAATCCCGTCCACATCCAGCGGCACGATCTCGGCCCCGCCCTCATCCGACAGGATGCACAGGATCGAATGCAGCGGGCGCACCCAGCGCAGGCTGCCAGAGCCCCAGCGCATGGATTTGGGCCAGGGAAAGCTGCGGATCACCCCCTCCAGCGCCTCGGCCACGATCTGCGCGGCGGGCCGCCCCTCGCGCACGAGTGTCGCGATATAGACCTGGCCCTTCCTGTCGTCGCGGACCTCCAGATCTTCCATCCGCAACCCGGTAGAGCGCAGGAACCCCTCAACCGCCTTTTCGGGCGCGCCGACCTTGGGGCCGCGCCGTTCCTCGCGCGTGGTGGGCGAGTGCGCTGACAGGCCCTGCACTGCCAGTGTCAGCCGCCGGGGCGTGGCGAAGGCCTGCGCATGGGCATAGGTCAACCCGCCCTCGACCAGCGCATCGGTCATCCGCGCCTTGAGCGCGGCGCAGGCCGATGCCTGCATCCGCGCGGGGATTTCCTCGGAGAACAGCTCGATCAGCAGGTCAGGCATGGGGCCTCGGGTGTCAGGGTTTCAGTCGTCTGGGGGTGAGGGGCAGCCCGGCGGCACCGGATCACCGTCAAAATGCGCCGTGCCGCAGGGGTTTATCTGTTGCCAGGCATAGCCGCGCCCGTCCATCAGGACCACCACGCGGTCAATGCCATAGGCCAGATGCGACACGCCCATCACGGCTGTAGCGCGCCCATCGCCCAGCGCCTCGGTCAGTGCGCCGGCATCGAAACAGTCGAACCAGCCGGGCGCGACCAG
The DNA here is from genome assembly GCA_003561595.1 of Paracoccaceae bacterium. Lineage (GTDB taxonomy): Bacteria > Pseudomonadota > Alphaproteobacteria > Rhodobacterales > Rhodobacteraceae > Roseinatronobacter. The sequence continues at coordinate 2,423 of PWWF01000100.1, forward strand.
CGGTGTGGGGTCCGGATAGGGGGTGAATTGGGCCGGGTCGGCATCAATCTCGAAACAGGCGCGGTAGCGGATGGGGGAACTGGTCGAGTCGATGCCCTGAAAATCACGCACCGGGAACTCTTGCGGTGCTGCAGCGGCCAGCGGCGTCAACGGCACGCTGTCCTGTTCGGGCAGCCGATCATAAAGCGCATAGACCTGCATATACCAGACCCCGGCCCCCGCCAGCACGGTCGCGCCCAGAAGCAGAATGACCAGCATCCGCCCCATCAGGCCAGCGCCCCCCCGGCTTCTGTCTGGACAAAGGCATCGGCGCAAAGTTTCGCCAGCGCGCGCACCCGCCCGATATAGGCCTGCCGTTCAGTGACCGAGATCACGCCCCGCGCATCCAGCAGGTTGAAGATATGGCTGGCCTTGATGCATTGGTCATAGGCCGGGTGCGCCATGATATTGGGGCGGCTTCCAAGTGCCGGATCAGCGGCATCGAACCCCAGCAGGCGGGCGCATTCGGCCTCTGCCTTGCGGAAATCCTCGAACAGTTTTTCCGTGTCGGCGGCGTGGAAATTGTGGCGCGAATATTCCTGTTCGGTCTGGCGGAACACATCGCCATAGCTGAGCGGGATGCGCGCATCGGGGCGGTTGAAGGGCATGTCCATCACATGATCCACGCCCAGCACATACATGGCCAGACGTTCCAGCCCATAGGTCAGCTCGCCCGAAACGGGGTGGCAATCATGCCCACCAACCTGTTGAAAATACGTGAATTGCGACACTTCCATCCCGTCGCACCAGACCTCCCACCCCAGGCCCCAGGCGCCAAGGGTGGGGGATTCCCAGTCATCCTCGACAAAGCGGATGTCATGCAGGCTGTCATCAATGCCGATGGCGCGCAGGCTGCCCAGATACAGGTCCTGCAGATCGGCGGGCGAGGGTTTGATGATCACCTGATACTGGTAATAGTGTTGCAGCCGGTTGGGGTTTTCGCCATAGCGCCCGTCGGTCGGGCGGCGCGAGGGCTGGATATAGGCCGCGGCCCAGGCGCGGGTGCCCAGTGCGCGCAGCGTGGTGGCCGGGTGAAAGGTGCCCGCGCCCACTTCCATGTCATAGGGTTGCAGCACCGCGCAGCCCTGCTGCGCCCAATAGTCCTGCATCCGCAACAGGATATCCTGAAAGCACTGTGGCTTTTGTGATCGGTTATCTGGGCTTGCAGGCATTGTCGCCTCTTGTCATGCGTGCGGTTTTTCATAATGCTGCGCTTCCATAGGCAAGGCTTCTCCGGGGGTCAACGGGATAACCCGGATGCGCGATGTCGCGTCAGCCAACAGGGTCAGTTGAGAGGAATAGTGGTCATGCGGCATGTGTTCAGTCGGGCGGGGGCGATTGCGGTCGCGATATGGTGTGCTTTTGCGCTGCCTGCCACCGCGCAGCAGCGCTGGGTGCAGATCGAGGCGCAGCGCGATCTGGAAACCGCACTGGAACGGGCCGAGATCCTTGAAAACCGGCTGGGCACATTGCAGGGGTTCCAACTGCCAAGCGGCTGGTATGCGCTGAGCATCGGCCCCTATGAGACCGAGGCCGATGCCTTCAGCGTGCGGCGTCAATTGCGCGCCGAAGGGGCGATCCCGGCGGATGCCTTTATCAGCACCGGGTCAGATTACGGCACCCAGGTCTTTCCGCTTTCCGGGGCCGCGGCCGCACCGATCGAGCCCGAGCCCATTGATGATGAGGGCCTGGCCGAGGTTGACATCCCCGAGTCCGAGCCTGAACCCACGCCCGAACCCGAAGAAACCCGCGCCGAGGCGCAAGCCTCCGAGCGGCAACTGACCCGCGATGAGCGCGCCGATCTGCAGACGGCGCTGCAATGGTTCGGCTATTACACCATGGCGATTGACGCCGCCTTTGGCCCCGGCACCCGCCGGTCCATGTCCGCCTGGCAGGAAGATCAGGGGCATGAGCCAACGGGCGTTCTGACAACACGCCAGCGCGCCGAATTGCTGGACAGCTACGCGGGCGAACTCGCCGCGCTGGGGATGCAGACCATCGAGGACACGGATGCGGGCATTCGTATCGACCTGCCCATGGCCATGGTGGAGTTTGATCGCCATGAGACCCCTTTCGCGCATTACTCCGAGCGTGACGAGTCTGGTGTGCAGGTGCTGCTGATCTCTCAGGAAGGCACGCAATCCACGCTGTTCGGCCTGTATGAGATCATGCAGACCCTGGAAATCGTGCCACTGGAAGGGGATCGCGAGCGGCGGCAGAACTCTTTCGTGCTGACCGGCCAGAGCGATGATCTGCGCTCGCATACTGTGGCGCAATATGGCAACGGGGCCGTCAAGGGCTGGACCCTGATCTGGACGCCCGACCGCGATGAGCAGATGGAACGCGTCCTGCCGATGATGGAGGCCAGCTTTGCCACCATGTCCGGCGCCCTGCCCGCCAGCGCGGGGCTGGCCAGCACCGTGTCGCGCAATGACCTGATGTCGGGTCTGTCCGTGCGCCGCCCCGATTTCTCGCGCTCGGGCTTCTATATCGACGCAACGGGATCGGTGCTGACCTCGGCCTCGGCGGTGGCTGAGTGCGGGCGCGTCACGATTGACGAGGCCTATAACGCCCGCGTCGTCGCCCGTGACGATGCGCTTGGGATCGCCGTGCTGGAGCCGGAAACCCCGCTGGTGCCGCTGGCCTTTGCGCAGTTCAATGACCGCGATGCACCCATGGGGGCAGAGATCACGATTTCCGGTTTCTCCTATTCCGACGTGATGTTGCAGCCGGTGCTGACCTTCGGTCAGGTCGAGGATGTGCGCGGCCTGTCGGGCGAAGAGGGCGTGCTGCGCCTGAACGCCGATATTCGCGAGGGCGATCTGGGTGGCCCGGTATTCGGGCCGAACGGGGCGGTGATCGGGCTGCTGACCGGACAGCCGCAGAATAGCGGGCGGCAATTGCCCGAAGGGGTGAATTTCGCCGTCGATTCGCGCGCGATCCTCGAATTTCTGAACGGGGCCAATGTGTCAGGCGCCACCCTGCGCGAGGATGTTGTCGTGCCCGCCAGCACATTGACGCGCGTGGCCCCGGACCTGACCGTGCTGGTGTCGTGCTGGAACTGAGGGCTGGCCCCGTCAGTCCCGCGCGAAATGGCGGGTGAAATTGGCCAGGATTCGGCCTGACAGGTCGGTCTGCACATCAGCGCAGCGGGCGATCAGGCCCTCTGCCTCATCCGGGTGGAAATACCCCTTTTCGCGGTAGACGCGGATGCGCAGCGCGAAACTGTCGCCATCGGCTTCGGGATGGAACTGGGTGGCATAGACCCGGTCGCCATAGCGCAGCATCTGGATCGGGCAGCGCGCCCCTTCCAGCAGATGCGTGGCGCCCTGTGGCAAGGCATCCAGCGCCTCTTTATGGCCGACAAGCGCGGTGATCTGCTCGGGCAGCCCTGCCAGCAGCGGGTCATCCGCGCTTTCAGGGCGGCGGGTGCAGGTGATGGGGCCGATCGCCTCGCCATGAAACGCCTTGGACACGGGCGCGCCCAGATGGCGGCCCAGAATGCCGATCCCGTAGCAGCAGCCCAGAAAGGGCGTGGCGCTGTCCACGATACGCGGCATCAGGCGCAGCACCTGATCCTCGATCCGGGCCTCTGCGGGGGTCTTGATCTCGGGCGGGTCGCTCACGCAGCCTGGCCCGCCGCCCACGATCACGCCGGAATAGGCCGACAGATCCAACCCCTCGGGCAGGCTGACCTGATCCAGCCGCACGCGCTCTGCCTGAGTGTCATCCAGTTCCGCACGGCGCAGGATGGCGTGGTATTCCTCATCCGCGGCCTCAGTCTCGGGGCGCAGTTGCAGGATCAGGAATGGTTTCATCGGCAGGCCCCCGGTTGGTCATCCGTCCAGTTACGCACGCCCTGCCCCGCGCGCAACCCGTGACTGCCGCATCAATCGCGCCAGAAACGGGGCAGAACCAGCACCAGAACGGTCAAAATCTCCAACCGGCCCAGATACATGCCAAGGATCATCAGCCATTTCACTATTGTCGGAAACCCGTCCACGGCCCCGCTCTCGCCCACCTCGGGGCCGAAGACCGGAACGACATTGCAAATCGCGGTCCAGGCGGCGGTAATCGCCGTGCGCATTTCCAGCCCGGCAAGGGACAGCGACAGCGCCAGGGCCATGAAGCTGGCGACAAACAGCGTGAACATCACGATGACAGAGGAAATCACGTCATCTTCCAGCCGCTTGCCGCCCAGTTGCAATTGCGTGACCTGATTGGGGCGGCGCAGGCGCTGCATCTGGCCGCGAATGGCCTCGAACAGCACAAGGTAGCGGAAAATCTTGAGCGAACAGCCGGTCGAGGCCGTGCACGCCCCGATGAACCCCACCAGCACGACCACAAGCAGCGGGAAATCCCCCCAGGCGGAGACATCCTCGCTGCTGTAGCCAGTGCCGGTGAATAGCGTGATCACATTGAACAGCGTCCCGCGCAGGATATCGAGGAACCCGGCCTCGCTGGTGGCCATGCGGTACAGGATCACTGCCAAAACGGCATAGGTGCTCCAGCGCAGAAAGGCGCGCACCTGCACATCGCGCAGCACCGCCTGCCACGACCCGCCCAGAAGCTGGATGAAACGGATAAAGGGCAGCCCCGCCAGCACCATGAACAGCACCGAGACATATTCCAGCGGCCCGACAAACGCCGCAAAGGATTGATCCGTCGTGGAAAAGCCGCCCGTCGCAATGGTTGTCATCGCGTGGTTGACCGCGTCGAACCCGCCCATGCCAAAGGCCATATAGGCCATCGTGGCCGCCAGCGTCAGGCCGATATAGACCTGCAGCAACCCCGATGAGATATCATAGACGCGGGGCAGCACCTTGCCCATGGTGTCGAACGCTTCGGACTGGAAATGCTGCATACCCCCCACGCGCAGCGCGGGCAGGAACACCAGCGCGACAATCACGATCCCGAGCCCGCCCAGCCATTGCAGCATGGACCGCCATAAAAGCACCCCGCGCGGCAGGTCATCGAGGCCGGTAAAGACTGTGGTGCCTGTGGTGGTCATGCCGGACATGGCCTCGAAATAGGCGTGCGTGATGCCCGCTTGCGGCGCGCCCAGCATGAAGGGCAGCGCGCCCAGCGCGGGCAGCACGGCCCAGAGGCTGGCCGTCAGCAGAAAGGATTGCCTCCGCGTCAGCCCCTCTGACATTGCATCACGGGTCGAGGCCGCCGCAACCCCGCTGATCAGGCAGATCACGAAACTCGCGGCCGCAAAGGCCGTCCAGTTGCCATTGCCCGCGCGCCAGTCCACGACCATCGGCCCCAGCATGAGCACGCCCATGGCCAGCCCCAACAGAGCGATCAGGTGAAAGACGGGGCGCACGTCAAGCATGGATCGCAGCCTTTGCCCGACGCAACCGGCCTGTCAAGGCGCAAGACGCGCGAGCGTGCAATCGGGCATCAGACGCGCCACATCCTCGGCCCGGCAAAGCGCTGACCCCTCGGTTATCACGGCAGCGGCGGCAGCAGCCGTGCCACTGCGCAGCGCCTCCTGTGCGGGCTGGCCCTGCGCCAGCGCCAGCACGAAGGCGCCCGCGAAACTGTCGCCCGCGCCGACCTTGCTGGCCACCTGCACCTGCGGGGGTTTGCAGGTCCAGATGCCATCGCCCGTGGCCATCACCGACCCCTCTGCCCCGCGCGCAATGCAGATGATCGCGGCCACACCGCGCGCCAGCAGGTCCTGCGCAAGCTGCGCGATATCCTCCAGCGCGGGCGCGTCCCCGCCCAGCATCCGCGCGATTTCCGACTGGTCCAGCCGTAGCATCAGCGGGCGGGTCGCGGGCTTGGCAAGCACCTGTTCCAGCGCGGGGCCGGATGTGTCGATGATGAGCCGGTCCGGCCTAAGTCGCGCAGCCAGGCCCTGGGCAAAACTCTCCGGCAGGCCGGGCGGCTGGCTGCCTGACAGCACGACAAACCCCTGTCGCGCCTGCGCGCAGATATCGTCCAGCGCGGCCTGCCCCAACCCCTCCGACCAGTCCGGGCCGGGCAGTTGCAGCCGGAATTGCTGACCCTCGGCATCCGTGACGGCCCATGTCGCGCGCGTTTCGCCCACGACGTCGAACAGATGCAGCGCCAGCCCTTGTGCGCGCATCAGATCACCATGCTGCGCCCCGCTGGCCCCTGCCAGTGCGACCCAGGCCGTCGCCTGCCCGCCCAGCGCATGGATCGCGCGGGCCACATTCACCCCACCGCCCCCCGGTTCGGTGACCGGGTCGCGCAGGCGCAGCTTGATATTGGGCACCATGGCATCCACCCGCGCGGACAGGTCCAGCGCGGGGTTCAGCGTGACAGTCAGGATGGGGTGTTGCGCGTTACTCATGGTGTCAGCCTAGCGCATTGGCGCAGGGGCGGGAACCGCCCCTGCGCCATGACATGGCGATCAGCCGACGTGGAACAGGCTGGCAAAGAGGCGCGGATCAAGGCTTTTCGCCTCAAGGCTCGGGCCGCGTGTCAGAACGCTGACAGCGTCATGGCTGTGCAGGCTTTCCTGATGGCTGGCCACCACCCGGAAATCGCCGACACGGCCGTCCTGTTCAAGCTGCGCGCAGAAGCTGCGGGCCGCATCCTCGACAAAGATCGGATTGGCGGCGTTCAACTCGGCAAAGGCCTGTTCATCCTCGCGCTTGACCATAACCTGCGTCTCGGTCGGCACCGCGGCGCGGCACAGCTCGATCAAGTCCTCGAACCAGAGCGTCTTACCCTCCAGCACCTCGACCGAGATGCGCGCGACCGAACGCTGCGAATGCGGGGTGGCCAGTTGCCCGCGTGTCGCCCGCGCATGTTCGCTGAGTTCCAGCGAGCAGGGGCAGGTCGAGGAATAGACATAGTCCAGATGCAGGAAGGTTTGCCGCACCCCGCCCTGATCGACCAGTTCCAGCGCGATATCGTAATACTGATAGCCCGACAGGCCGGACCGCAGCGATTCCACCCGCACCGGAAAGCTGAAGCGCATCAGGATGCGCGCGTCAAAGCTGTCCAGGTCGCTTTTGTAGTCATCCAGCGCCGCGCGCACCACATCCACGCTGAAAGTCCGCTCGGCATGCGCATAAAAGCTGCGCATGATACGGCTCATGTTGATGCCCTTTTTCTCGGCCTCCAGGCTCACTGTGCCCGTGACCGAGGTTTCCAGCGTCAGATCGCCATTGTCGCGGGTGCGATACCGGATCGGCAGGCGGAAATTGGAAATACCGACATGCTGGATCGGTGCCTTTGCCCCGACGATCAGGCTGGAGGGGCCGTTCTGCAGATCGGGCAAGCCCGCCTTGTACTCCGCATCGGCATCGAACTCCTGCGGATAGTCGCGGCTGAGCACCGGATAGCCCGCAGCAGGCAAGAGGCTGGTCGCGCCGGCCTCGACCTGCGCGCGCTCGGCCGCAGGCGCGTGATCGGCAAACCGGCGCAGGGTATCAAGAGCGGCTTCCGCCTCTTCACGGCTGGGGATCGTTTCCAGGCTGGGGACGTGCAAGTTCATCGTGGGATTTCCTTCCTGTCTGCCATTGGGGAAATAGGCAGCGGTTTTTGCTTTTCCACAAATTATACGCAGGGCGCGCCCTTCAGATCATGTCTAGCCCCTGACGCAGATCGGCGATCAGATCGTCCGTATCTTCCAGCCCCACCGACAGCCGGATCAGCCCCGGCGTGATCCCGAGGGCAGCTTTCAACTCATCTGGCAGGCGCTGATGGGTGGTGGTGGCGGGATGGGTGGCAATGCTGCGCGCATCGCCCAGATTGTTCGAGATAACAGCGATTTCCAGCGCGTCCAGGCACCGGAACGCAGCCTCCTTGCCGCCCTTCAGGTCAAGCGCCAGCACGGTCCCGAACCCGTCCATCTGCGCAGCCGCAATCGCGTGCTGCGGATGGCTTTTCAAGCCCGGATACAGCACCCGTGCCAGCTTGTGATGCCCCTCCAGCGCCTCGGCAATCGCCTGGGCGGATGCGGCTTGTGCGCGCACCCGCAGATCAAGCGTGGTCAGCCCGTTCAGCATGATCCAGGCGTTGAAGGGCGACAGCGCCCCGCCCGTATGCTTCATGAAGGGTTCGACCGTCTTGCGGATGAAATCGCGGCTGCCACAGATCACACCGCCCAGCGCGCGGCCCTGCCCGTCGATATGCTTGGTCGCCGAATAGATCACCACATCCGCGCCCAGTTCCACCGCACGGCTGAAGGCCGGGGTGGCAAAGACATTGTCCACCACCACAGTCGCGCCTACCGCATGCGCGCGCCGCGCGACATCGGCCAGATCGATCACGTCCAGCGTGGGGTTCGACACTGTCTCCAGAAACACCGCTTTCGTGTCGGGGCGCAGGGCGGCCTGCCAGGCGTCGCCATCCGTGCCATCGACAAAGCTCACCTCGACCCCGTAACGGGTCAGCACTTCTTCCAGCACATAGAGGCACGATCCGAACAGCGCCCGGCTGGACACGACATGATCGCCCGCACGCAGCATCGCCATCAGCGCGCCCGATACTGCCGCCATCCCGGAGGCGGTGGCAAAGGCATCCTCTGTCCCCTCGATCGCGGCAATGCGCTCTTCAAAGGCGGCAACCGTGGGGTTTCCATAGCGGGCATAGATGAACTCATCCGGCCCGGCCTCGAGAAACCGCGCCTCGGCCGTGGCTGCGTCAGGGTAGACAAAGCCCTGCGTCAGATAGATGGCCTCGGCCACCTCACCATACTGGCTGCGTTTCGCGCCCTGATGCACCAGTTTGGTGCGCCTGCCCCAGTCTTTCGCCATCCCGCCCGATCCCTTCGGCCAAAACAAAACCCCCGGACCCATCCACAGGCCGGGGGTGTTTCCCTGACCTCTTTAGCGGAGTGTTTAACGTGGCCCGCAATCCGGTAACAAAGCGCCACGGGTCAGAACTGACCGACGTAAATTGCGCTAAGGCTTTTTCTTCCGCTGGTCAATGGGCAGGATGCTCAAGCGACCTTCTCCAACGAAACTTGCGGCACAACCCCCAGAGCATGACACACATCACGGGTCAGATGCGGGCGATTGAGGGTGTAGAAATGCAAATCCTCAACCCCTTCACGCACCAGCGTGTCACACAACTCGGTGCACAGGGCTGTGGCAAGCAAGTCTTCCCGCCCGTCGCGGGTGGCTTTCTCGAACGCTTCATCCAGCCACGCGGGCACGCTTGCACCTGTGGCCTTGGCGAATTTGCGGATACCCGACCAGTTTTCGATCGGAATGATACCGGGGATGATCCGGCCCGTAATCCCTTCGCGCGCGCAAGTGTCGCGGAAACGCAAGAACGTCTCCGCTTCGAAGAAAAACTGTGTGATCGCGCTGTCGGCCCCTGCTGCAAACTTGCGCTTGAGCCAGCGCACATCGGCCAGTGTATCAG
>PWWF01000438.1 GCA_003561595.1 Paracoccaceae bacterium
GGCGGCAATGCGCTGAAATTCTACGCGAGCGTGCGGCTGGATATCCGGCGCATTGGCTCGATCAAGGACCGCGACGAAGTGGTGGGCAACCAGACCCGCGTCAAGGTCGTCAAGAACAAGGTCGCGCCGCCCTTCAAGCAGGTGGAATTCGACATCATGTATGGCGAGGGGATCTCCAAACGCGGCGAATTGCTCGATCTGGGTGTGAAAGCCGGTGTGGTCGAGAAATCGGGCGCCTGGTATTCCTATGGCGATGAACGCATCGGGCAGGGGCGCGAGAATGCCAAGACCTTCCTGAAGGATAATCCGCAAATGGCCCATGAGATCGAGGACCGCATCCGCGCGGCCCATGGGCTGGATTTCCATATGAGCGATGATGAGGCACTGACCGAAGAGTGAGTTGTCCGGGGTAGGGGGCTGCCCAAGGTGGCTTAACCCAGCTTGGGCAGCCCCATCCGTTGGACCGCGGGTCAGGTCGCTGCGCTGAATATGCGGCAACCTGATCCTGTCATGTGTCGGAGCGTGCGCGCCCCCAGCAGGGCGGGCATCTGACCGTCGGGATAACGTCGCAGGCGGCGATCGGTCCCGTATCGACCGGCTGACGCATCTGCTATCCGTGATCCACGGACGCGACTGGTCCGTCGGGGGTCTTGCATGCCTGTCGAATTGCATGCGCGCCGAGAGTCGGGCGGCATGGGATTCTGAGCCGCGCTTGGCGGGGACCGTTTTTCAGACAGCGAAACAGGGGGCTTTTCAACTGGTCGGAGTGAGAGGATTCGAACCTCCGACCCCCTGCTCCCGAAGCAGGTGCGCTACCAGGCTGCGCTACACTCCGACCGATGGGACGCCTATAAAAGACCGTCGCGCGCTTGACAAGAGCAGGTCTTCGCGGGGGCTCTCCGGGCGAGGCTTTTCAAGCCCCGGATATTTGCCTAGACAGGCATAGCGACCGAGGGGGTATCTGCGCCATATGAAACTGATTACAACGACCGACGCGCTTGAGAGCTTTTGCGCGGCCGCCCATGACGCTGCTTATGTGACCATCGACACCGAGTTTCTGCGCGAGCGCACGTATTACTCGAAACTCTGCCTGCTGCAGATGGCGCTGCCCGGACCGGATGGCCCCGAGGACGGGCCGGCGGTGCTGGTCGATCCGCTGGCGGACGGCATATCGCTCGATCCGTTCTATGCGCTGTTGCGCGACCAGAGCACCGTCAAGGTGCTGCATGCCGCGCGGCAGGATCTGGAGATCTTCTTTATCGAGGGCGGCGTGCTGCCCGATCCGCTGTTTGACACGCAGATCGCGGCAATGGTCTGCGGTTTTGGCGATCAGGCGGGGTATGAAACGCTGGTACGCAAGCTGGCCAAGGGGCGGATCGACAAATCCTCGCGCTTTACCGACTGGTCGCGCCGTCCGCTTTCGGATGCGCAGCTCAGCTACGCGCTGGCCGATGTGACCCATCTGCGCGTGATCTATGAGAAACTGGCGGCCAAGCTGGCAGCGAACGGGCGCGAGGGCTGGCTGGCCGAGGAACTGGCCACGCTGAACGACCCCGCCACCTATGTCACCCGCCCGCAAGAGGCGTGGATGCGGGTCAAGACGCGCAATGATTCGGGCCGCTTTCTGGCGATCCTGCGCGAATTGGCGGCCTTTCGCGAGGAGTATGCCCAATCGCGTAATGTGCCGCGTTCGCGCGTGTTCAAGGATGATGCGCTTCTGGAACTGGCCTCGGTCAAGCCGCGCGCGACGGATGATCTGTCGCGCACCCGGCTTTTGATGCGCGAGGCACGCAAGGGCGATATCGCGCAGGGCATTGTCGAGGCCGTGAAACGCGGGCTGGACTGTCCGCCCGATGCCTTTCCCAGCCTGCCCGGCATTCGCGAGAACATGAATGTGAACCCGGCGCTGGCGGACCTCTTGCGCGTGCTGCTCAAGGCCAAATCCGATGCGACGGGGGTGGCCGCGCGGCTGATCGCCTCGGCCGCCGATCTGGATGCGCTGGCGGCGGGGCTGCGCGATGTGCCTGCGCTCTCGGGCTGGCGCGCGGATGTGTTCGGGCAGGACGCGCTGCGCCTGTGCGACGGGGCCGTGGGCCTTGCCGTGCGGGGCGAGCGCGTTGCGGTCGTGGCGCTGCCGCAGGAACGCGCCTAGCGGTTCATGCTCCGCGCATTCTGGGCCCCGCGCACGATGATCTGGCGCGCCCCGGCAAGGCGCGTGTTGGACACTGCCACGCTGGCATCGACGCGGCGTGTCGCGTCCGAGGTCGTGGGGACAGGGCTGCGCGAGGGCGCGAACACGAATTCATAGATCAGCGCGCCGTCAACCGGGCGGCCATCATTGATGGGGCGAAGTTCCACATCCCAGGCCCCGGCCGATTCGGTCTGGCCCACAGCGCGGACCAGCGCGCCGGTGCTTGTATTCAGCACTTCCATCTCGGTTATGACAGGCACCAGCAGGCGGGCATCGGCGCGGGTATCCCAGCCCCCTGGCGGCACCAATGTCTCGGTGCTGCTGCCGCCGAACCAGGTCATCGGGTTCAGTCGCGACCCGCAGGCCCCGAGCGCCAGCACCGTCACCAGGGCGACCATCAGGGGCATTCGCATTGGGAAACCTTTCGCTGCACCGATTTGCTGCCCCATTGGGTAGCGCATGATGGCGGCGTTGAAAAGCATGGCCTTGCACGGGCTGGACGCATGGCGACCGGGGCCATATGTAGCACCAGACACAACACGGATCAGAGAGAGCAATGGCACACGAGGCGTTTGAGGAGATTGTCGAGACGTTCGAGTTTCTGGATGACTGGGAAGATCGCTACCGCCATGTTATCGAGATGGGCCGCGCGATGCCGCCCATGCCGGACGCGCTCAAGACCGAAGCGACCAAGGTCAATGGCTGCGCCAGTCAGGTCTGGATTCATCCGCGCATCGATGGGGCGGGCGAAGAGGCCGTGTTCGATTTCACTGGCGACAGTGACGCAATGATCGTGCGTGGTCTGATCGCGGTGCTGCACGCGCTCTATGCCGGGCAGCGCCTGTCCGATGTGCGCCGGACCGATGCGATGGCCGAACTGAAGCGGCTGGGGCTGGATGAGCACCTGTCTTCGCAACGCTCCAACGGGTTGCGCGCCATGGTGGGCCGGATCGAGGGGATCGCGGCCAGCGCCGGTTAGCCGCCCTGCAGGGATTGCGCCGCCCGCCCGATTGCGCCACATGAGGGACCATGTTGGCGAGAGGGAGAGGCAGATGAGCCGAGCATTCGTATTTCCGGGGCAGGGGGCGCAGACCATTGGCATGGGCCGCGCGCTGGCCGAGGCCTATCCACAGGCCCGCGCGATCTTTGACGAGGTCGATGATGCCCTGGGCGAAAAGCTGTCCACCCTGATCTGGGACGGCGAGAGCGATCAGTTGACGCTGACGGCCAATGCCCAGCCCGCGCTGATGGCAACCTCGATGGCGGCGATGCGCGCGCTGGAGGTCGAGGGCGTCGCCATCACCGATGCCGCCTATGTCGCCGGGCATTCGCTGGGGGAATATTCCGCGCTCGCGGCCAGCGGCGCGCTGAGCGTGGCTGATGCCGCGCGGCTGTTGCGCATTCGCGGGGCCGCGATGCAAGAGGCCGTTCCCGTGGGCGAAGGGGCCATGGCCGCGCTGCTGGGTCTGGATTTCGCTGCCGCCAGCGCTGTCGCGCAGGACGCAGCGCAGGGCGATGTCTGTCAGGCCGCCAATGACAATGACCCAGCGCAGGTGGTCGTATCCGGCCACAAGGCGGCCGTGGAACGCGCGGTCACGCTGGCCAAGGAACGCGGCGCGCGGCGTGCGATGTTGCTGCCCGTCTCTGCCCCGTTCCACTGCGCCCTGATGCAGCCTGCGGCCGAGGCGATGGAAGCGGCGCTGGCGGATGTGACCCTGCGCGCGCCCATGGTGCCGCTGGTCGCAAATGTCCGGGCAGAAGCCGTGCAGGACGCTGGCGAGATCCGCGCGCTGCTGGTGGCGCAGGTCACCGGATCGGTCCGCTGGCGCGAGTCTGTCATGTGGATGGCCCGGCAGGGCGTGACGAGCTTTTGGGAAATCGGCGCGGGCAAGGCGCTGTCGGGCATGATCCGGCGCATCGCGCGCGAGGCCGAGACGCGCAATTTCGCCACGCCCGAGGATGTGGCCGCCCTGCGCGCCTGAGCGTTCAGGGGATGATGCGGGTGTATTTCACGCCCGAAAGCGACGCGCCCGCCATGATCCCTGACTGGCCGAACACCACGGCGATCACGGGCGCAAACTGGGTCGTCGTCTCGGTCCCCATGGACCCGCCTTGCGTGGGCGTGGCATAGCGCAGATCGGCGCTGGCCGCCCAGCCGGGCGAGAACCGGAAATCCGACAGCGCCTGTTCGGTCATGAAAAACAGGGCATGCGCATATTGCTGCGCACCGGCCTGCAACCCTATGCTTGCGCGGGTGGCGCGATAGTAATCGACCGTCGCGTCATTGATGCGCAGCGCACCCCGCCCAGTGGCGCCGCCGATGATGAATCCGCCTTCGGTCACGACCGGGATGTAGAGGATGCCGCGCGACTTCTCGAACAGTTCTTCCAGTCCGGGATAATTGCTGCGCAGGAAGTCGCGGGCGGCATCGACGCGCGCGTCAAGCTCGGCCGCTCCCTCGCTGCCGATCGGGTTTCCGCAGGCGGCAAGCGCTGCCATTGCGCCCAGCCCGAGGATCACGCCCCGGCGTGGAAAGTCTGTCATGGATCTACCCTCTGCTCGTGCCCGTTCGGGGCTTTTGCTCATGCCCGTTCCGGGCTTGTTGATTTTGTGACCATGTGCGCCGCACTGCCCGGTCAGCGGGCAGGCGACACCACGATATTGGGCAAAACTATAGACCAGCGCGCGCGCCCTGTCATCTGTTCCTGCGCGCGATATGCGCTAACCGGCAGTCCTGCGCCGAAGAAAAAGCCGATCAGGCGTTCAATGCAGCGGCGACACGCGGGGCAAAGTAGCTCAGCACCCCGTCACACCCGGCGCGTTTGAAGGCCAGCAGGCTTTCCATCATGACCTTTTCGCCATCCAGCCATCCGTTCTGCGCGGCGGCCATCAGCATCGCGTATTCACCCGACACCTGATAGGCAAAGGTCGGACGGTTGAAGCGCGCCTTGGCGGCGCGGCAGATATCCAGATAGGGCATGCCGGGCTTGACCATGACCATATCCGCCCCCTCGGCCAGATCGCGCGCGACGCAGGCCAGCGCCTCTTGCGCGTTGGCGGGGTTGATCTGATAGGTCGCCTTGTCCCCCACCAGCCGCCCCGCGGCCCCCACCGCATCGCGGAACGGGCCGTAAAAGGCGCTGGCGAATTTCGCGGCATAGGACAGGATGGCGACATCGGGGTGGCCCGCGCTTTCCAGCGACATGCGCAGCGCGCCGATCCGCCCGTCCATCATGTCCGAGGGGCCCAGGATATCCGCCCCGGCCTCGGCCTGCGCCAGCCCCATCTTTACCAGCGCCTCGACCGTTTCATCGTTCAGGATCGTGCCATCCACGACCAGCCCGTCATGCCCGTTGGCATTATACGGGTCGAGCGCGATATCGGTCATGATCATCAGTTCGGGAAACCGCGCCTTGAGCGCGCGAATGGCGCGATTGGTCAGGTTCTCGGGGTTCCAGGCCTCTTCGCAGCCCTCGGTCCGCAGCGCGGGGTCCGTGTAGGGAAACAGGCAGATCGCCGGAATGCCCAGCGCGAGCGCCTGTTCCGCCGCCCCCTCCAGCCGGTCCAGCGACAGCCGGTTCACACCGGGCAGCGAGGGGATGGGCTCCTCGATGCCCGTGCCCTCGCGGATGAAGAGCGGCCAGATCAGGTCAGCGGGGCGCAGCCCCTGTTCCTGCACCATCTCGCGCAGGGCGCGCGTGCGGCGCAAACGGCGCATCCGGGCGGCGGGAAAGGGGGCTGGGGACACTGGGGACATGGGCGCACCTCTTGTGACGGGGTTTGTCTGTCGTGCCATGCGCGGGCGCGAAAGGAAAGCCCGCAGATGGCGCGCTAGCCAGCGGGCGGGCTGACACCCAGCGTGTCGCTCAGCCTTGCGCGCGTGATCTCTTCAAACCCTTCCGGCCAGTCGACGCCAAGCTGCGCGGCCATGCGGCGCGCGCGCGGCAGATAGGCCCCGGCATAGGCCATATGCGCCGCGATCAATGCGTCGCGGTCGGGCACCGGGGGTGGCAGCGCAGTCAGAACCGCCTTTTGTTCGTCGGTGATCAGCCGGTTCAGATGCAGAATGCCGCCGCGATGCGGGGCTTGCGTTTCCGATACCATCAGCTCGACCAGATGATTGCGCAGATGAAACAGGCCCAGCACACCGTTGAGGTATTCTTCCCGCCCGATGGCGAGCGGCAACAGCCCCAGAATGCGGATGAAATCCTGCACTTGCCGCTGGAACGCCTTTGCATCCGGGCGGCGGATGGGTGTTGTGGCGGCCAGCGTGTCATAGATCCCGTCACGGTCGATCAGCGGCCTTAGGCTGTCGCGCGCACAGGGCTTGATCTGTGCCGGTTTCAACAGCAGCGCATCGGTTCGCGTCCAATCAGCCGTGATCATGTTTATCAGGACGGGAACAGGGCTGCGATCCCAGCACAGCACGACCTCGCCCGTGCGCGCCACCGCATCTTTCCACAGTGCCGCGATGTCGTCGGTCGGGCCGTCATCCGTGATCAGGATGAAATCAATGTCGCTATGGGCATCGGCCAGCCCGTTGCCATGGCTGCCGCTCAGAAGCAGGGCGCGCACGCGCGTGTCCTGCTCCAGGCTCTGCGTGATCGTGCTGATGACCTCTGCGGCGTCCATGTCGCCCCTTTCCGGGCGCGCGCCGGGCCTGTGCGCCTCAGCGGGTTGCTTCGGTCAGGCGGCGGGTGACATAGTCGCGCACCGTGCGTAGCATCGGCTCCATATGGCGGGTCTCATCCTTGAAGAAATGATCCGCGCCCTCGATCTCGGAATGGGTGATGGTGATGCCGCGCTGTTCCTGCAGCTTGGCGACCAGCGTGCGGGTGTCGCGCGGGGGCGCCACCCGGTCGGTCGAGCCATTGATGACCAGCCCCGAGGCCGGGCAGGGCGCAAGGAAGCTGAAATCATAGAGATTGGCAGGCGGCGCGACCGAGACAAAGCCCGTGATGTCAGGACGGCGCATCAGAAGCTGCATGCCGATCCATGCGCCAAAGCTGAAGCCCACCACCCAGCAATGCCGCGCATTCTGCGTCATCGACTGCACATAATCCAGCGCAGCGGCGGCATCGGACAATTCGCCCACGCCCTGATCATATTCGCCCTGCGACCGGCCCACGCCGCGGAAATTGAACCGCAGCACGGAAAAGCCGATCTCGTGAAAGGCGTAATGCAGGTTGTAGACGACCTTGTTGTTCATCGTGCCGCCGAATTGTGGATGCGGGTGCAGCACGATGGCGATGGGGGCGTCGGGTTTGGTCTGGGGGTGGTAGCGGCCTTCGAGGCGGCCTTCGGGGCCAGGAAAGATGACTTCGGGCATGCACAGCCTTATCTGTTGAGCATCTGGCAGTCATTGCCAGCGGGGCGCGGGTCGGGTGGCAAAGGCGCTGCGACCTGGCGGCCGCGCGCCCTGCGGGATACTTGACTCATTGCTTCAGGCATTTTAGAAATATTCTAAATTGCGAGTAGGCGCGCAGGGGTGACCAGCGCAGCAGGCCCGGTTTAGGGTGAGTTGCCGCGCAGGTCAACCTGAATACGGTTCCGGCACGGACAGATGGCAGCGATTGCGGGTTGGAGGGCGGCAGATGAAGCTTTCGACAAAGGGGCGCTATGCGATGATCGCGCTGGTCGATCTGGCGCTGGCCAGCCCCGGCACGCTGGTGACGCTGAACGAGATCGCGGCGCGCCAGAACGTGTCGCTGGCCTATCTGGAACAGCTATTCGTCAAGCTGCGCCGGGCCGGGCTGGTCGAGTCGGTGCGCGGCCCGGGGGGCGGCTACCGGCTGGCGCGCCCGTCCGATGCGATCCGCGTGTCCGAAGTGCTGGAAGCGGTCGAGGAAACGGTGAGCGCGCTGCAGGCGGGGGCCGGGGCCAAGGGCGCTGTGTCGGGCTCGCGCGCGCAATCGCTGAGCAACCGGTTATGGGAAGGCTTGTCCGCGCATGTCTATGTGTTCCTGCACCAGACGCGCCTGTCGGATGTGGCCGGGAACGACCTGACCCCCTGTCCGGCCGTGCCCAACCTGTTTCAGGTGGTTGATGAATAAGCTCTGGCGCAGGACCGGGCCGCAGATGGCGGTTTTGGATATTTTTGCAAAGATGAAATCAGGATGGAGTGCGCATGTCCCGCGTCTATCTGGATCATAACGCGACAATGCCGCTGCGCGCGGAGGCGCGCGCAGCGGTCATCGCGGCCTGTGATGTGGTGGGCAACCCGTCCTCGGTCCATGCCGAGGGGCGCGCGGCGCGCGCGGTGATCGAGCGGGCGCGCGCGCAGGTGGCCACGGCGCTGGGGGCCGAAGGGGCGGATGTGGTCTTTGTGTCCGGCGCGACAGAGGCGGCGGCGCTGGCGTTGGCCGGGCGCGATCTGGCTTGTGCGCCGGTGGAGCATGATGCCGTGCGCGCCTGGTGCGCGGACAGGCTGGATGTGGACGGGGCGGGGCGCGTTGTCGTGCCCGATCCGGCGTGCGCGACCCTGCAGCTTGCCAATTCCGAGACCGGGATCGTGCAGGACTTACCCGAGGGGTTGGCGGTCAGCGACCTGACGCAGGGTTTTGGCAAAGTCCCGTTCGCGTTCAATTGGCTGGGTGTCGATATGGGGTTTGTCTCGGCCCACAAGATCGGCGGGCCGAAGGGGGTGGGCGCGCTGGTGCTGCGCCCCGGCCTGGCACTTGATGTGCGTATCCGGGGCGGCGGGCAGGAAATGGGGCGTCGCGCGGGCACCGAGAATATTCCGGGCATTGCCGGTTTCGGTGCCGCGGCCGAGGCTGCGCAACGGGATCTGGACCTTGGGGTGTGGGAACGTGTATCTGAAATTAGAAATATTCTAGAATCGGCACTGGACGCTGTTGCAAGCAAGACTATTTTTGTCGGGAAAGGGGCGACGCGCTTGCCGAACACCCTGTGCCTCGCCACGCCTGGCTGGAAGGGCGAGACGCAGGTGATGCAGATGGATCTTGCGGGGTTTGCAATCTCTGCCGGGTCGGCCTGTTCCTCGGGCAAGGCGCGCGCCTCGAGCGTGCTGCCGGCAATGGGGCTGGATGCGCGCGCGGCGGCCGGGGCGATCCGCGTCTCGATCGGGCCGGAGACTGAAAAGGACGATGTGCTGCGCTTTGCCGAGGCGTGGCTGAAGGAGTACCACCGTTTTGCAGCACGGGCTGCATGAGGAAAGGGGATCAGAATGGCGGCATTGGATACAGCACCTCTGCGTGAGGGAGTGGACCGCGAGACAGTCGAAACTGTCCAGTCCATGGCAGGGACCTACAAGCATGGCTGGGAAACCGATATCGAGATGGAATATGCCCCCAAGGGCCTGAATGAGGATATCGTCCGCCTGATTTCCGAGAAGAACAACGAGCCGGAATGGTTGCTGGAATGGCGACTTGCGGCCTACCGGCGCTGGCTGAGCATGGAAAGCCCCGACTGGGCGATGCTGAACATCCCGATGATCGACTATCAGGAGCAGTATTATTACGCCAAGCCCAAATCGATGGCGGAAAAGCCCAAGAGCCTGGATGATGTCGATCCCAAGCTGCTGGAAACCTATGAGAAACTGGGCATTCCGCTGAAAGAGCAGATGGTTCTGGCCGGGGTCGAGGGTGCGGATGACAGCCGCAAGGTGGCTGTGGATGCGGTGTTCGATTCCGTCAGCGTCGGCACCACCTTCAAGGACGAGCTGAAAAAGGCGGGGGTCATCTTCTGCTCGATTTCCGAGGCTGTGCAGGACCATCCTGAGCTGGTGAAGAAATACCTAGGCTCAGTCGTGCCGCAGAATGACAATTACTTTGCGGCGCTGAATTCGGCCGTGTTTTCGGATGGCAGCTTTGTCTATATCCCCGAAGGCGTGCGCTGCCCGATGGAGCTGTCCACCTACTTCCGCATCAATGCCGAGAATACCGGCCAGTTCGAGCGTACATTGATCGTCGCGGAAAAAGGCAGCCATGTCAGCTATCTGGAAGGGTGCACTGCCCCCCAGCGTGATGAGAATCAGCTGCATGCCGCGGTGGTCGAGATCGTGGTGCTGGAAGATGCCGAGGTGAAATATTCCACCGTCCAGAACTGGTTTCCGGGCGACGAGAATGGCAAGGGCGGCATTTACAACTTCGTCACCAAACGCGCCGATTGCCGCGAAGCACGGGCGAAATGCATGTGGACCCAGGTCGAGACCGGCTCGGCCATCACCTGGAAATACCCCTCCTGCATCCTGCGGGGGGACGATTCGCAGGGCGAATTCTATTCGATCGCGATTGCCAATAACTGGCAGCAGGCCGATACCGGCACCAAGATGGTGCATCTGGGCAAGAACACCCGCTCGCGGATCGTGTCGAAAGGGATCAGCGCGGGGCACGCGCAGAACACCTATCGCGGGCTGGTGTCGATGCACCCCAAGGCCAAGGATTCGCGCAACTACACGCAATGCGACAGCCTGCTGATCGGCGACAAATGCGGCGCGCATACAGTGCCGTATATTGAGGTGAAGAACGCCTCGAGCCGCGTGGAGCATGAGGCGACAACCTCCAAGGTCGATGACGACCAGCTTTTCTACTGCCGTCAACGCGGCATGGATGAGGAAGAGGCGGTTGCCCTGGTGGTCAACGGGTTCTGCAAGGAAGTGCTGCAGGAATTGCCGATGGAATTCGCCATGGAGGCGCAGGCGCTGGTCGCGATCTCGCTTGAAGGGTCGGTCGGATAATGACGGGGTTTGCCGCGACGCTTTGGCAGGACTTGCAACGCGGGATGGATGCGCCCGTGCGGCTGCTGCTGTTGGCGATGCTGGCGGCTTTCGCCCTGTCACTGCCACTGACGCTGGGTCTGAACCTGATCGGGTCCGTGCCTGCAACGCTGATCTACATGCTGACCGGGGCCGTGCACGCATTGGCGACCTTCTGCGTAGCCGGATGGATGCGGCGCAGGGCGGGCTGATCGATATTTGCCATCGCGCGACCGGGTCGCGCAAAACACATACGGGAATGCAAGAAAATGCTGGAAATCAACAACCTGCACGCAGAACTTGAAGAAGATTCGGATGTGAAGATCCTCAAGGGTGTGTCGCTGAGCGTCAAACCCGGTGAGGTGCATGCCATCATGGGGCCCAACGGGTCGGGCAAATCCACCCTGTCCTATGTGCTTTCGGGCCGGGACGGGTATGAGGTGACCGATGGCTCCGCCACGCTGGATGGCGAGAGCCTGCTGGACATGGAGCCCGAGGAACGCGCGGCAGCAGGGCTGTTTCTGGCGTTTCAATACCCTGTGGAGATCCCCGGCGTGGGCAACATGACCTTTCTGCGCACGGCGGTGAACGCGCAGCGCAAGGCGCGCGGGCAGGACGAATTGTCGGCGGGCGAGTTCCTGAAACTGGTGCGCGCAAAGGCCAAGGAATTGCAGATCGATGCCGAGATGCTGAAGCGCCCGGTAAATGTGGGCTTTTCGGGCGGTGAGAAAAAGCGCAACGAAATCCTGCAGATGGCGATGCTGGAGCCGCGCATGTGTGTGCTGGATGAAACCGATTCCGGGCTGGATGTGGATGCGATGAAGCTGGTGGCTGATGGCGTGAACAAGCTGCGCGCGGACAATCGCGGCTTTCTGGTCATCACGCATTA
>PWWF01000353.1 GCA_003561595.1 Paracoccaceae bacterium
GCGGCGGATGCGCTGGGCGCGCTGGGGATCGAAGTGATGGCCGGGCCGGATGTGGTCGAGCGTGCCCTGAGTGAGGCCGGGATCGGGTTCATGATGGCGCCCATGCACCACCCGGCCATGCGCCATGTCGGCCCCGTGCGGATGGAGCTTGGCACGCGCACGATCTTCAACATCCTTGGACCGCTGACCAACCCGGCAGGCGTCAAACGCCAGTTGACCGGCGCCTTCTCGCCCGATCTGTTGCGCCCGATGGCCGAGACGCTGCAGGCGCTGGGTGCCGAAAAAGCTTGGCTGGTGCATGGCGGCGACGGCACGGATGAGCTGTCCATCGCCGCCGAAAGCGATGTGGTCGCGCTGGACGGTGCGGACTTGCACAGCTTCCGCATCCATCCGGAGCAGGCGGGTCTGCCCGTCCACCCGTTCGAAGAGTTGATCGGCGGCAGCCCGGCCGAGAACGCGGCCGCCTTGCGCGCGGTGCTGGCCGGTGACGGGCGCGCAGCCTATCATGATGCGGTGCTGCTGAATTCCGCTGCCGCGCTGATGGTGGCAGATCGCGCGCCGGATCTGCGCGCAGGTGTCGAAATGGCGCGCGAGGCCATCGCCTCGGGCGCGGCGATGCGCGCCGTTCAGACGCTGGCGCAGATCAGTCCGGTGACAAAATAAGGGGGGCGCATGGCCACCATTCTTGACAAGATCAAGGCTTACAAGCTGGAAGAGGTCGCCGCCCGCAAGGCCGCGCGCCCGTTGTCGGCGGTGGAGGATGCCGCACGCGCCGCCCCCGCCCCGCGAGGGTTTCTGGCCGCCCTGCGCCGGGCAGAGGCAACCGGTTACGGGCTGATCGCCGAGATCAAGAAGGCCAGCCCGTCCAAGGGCCTGATCCGTGCCGATTTCGACCCGCCCGCGCTGGCCCGCGCCTATGAGGATGGCGGTGCGACCTGCCTCAGCGTTCTGACCGACACGCCCAGCTTTCAGGGTGCGGATGCCTTTCTGGGTCAGGCGCGCAGCGCCACCAGCCTGCCCGCGCTGCGCAAGGATTTCCTGTATGACACCTATCAGGTGGCCGAGGCGCGCGCGCTGCATGCCGATTGCATCCTGATCATCATGGCCTCTGTCTCGGACGCGCAGGCGCAGGAATTGGAGGATGCCGCGATCCAATGGGGCATGGATGTGCTGGTCGAGGTGCATGACGGCCCGGAACTCGACCGCGCGCTGGATCTGCGCTCAGCCCTTCTGGGCATCAATAACCGCAACCTCAACACGTTCGAGGTGACGCTGGAGACGACACGCCAGCTCTCGGCCCGTGTGCCCGAGGGCAAGCTGCTGGTCGCCGAAAGCGGGCTGTTCACCCCGGCCGATCTGGCCGATATGGCAGGCTATGGGGCGCGCTCCTTCCTGATCGGGGAAAGCCTGATGCGGCAGGCCGATGTCGCGCAGGCCACAAGCGACCTTCTGGCCAACCCCGTCTTGCCCGAGCGCGCCTGACATGGCGCGGCTGACCCATTTCGACGCGGATGGCCATGCGCATATGGTCGATGTGTCCGGCAAGGATGTGACCGCGCGCCGCGCGATTGCCGAATCTGCCGTGCGCATGCTTCCCGAGACACTGGCGCTTGTGACCGAGGGGCGTGCGAAGAAGGGTGATGTGCTGGGCGTGGCGCGGCTGGCGGGGATCATGGGGGCCAAGCGTTGTGCCGATCTGATCCCGCTGTGCCATCCGCTGCCGATCAGCAAGGTCACGCTGGACCTGACGCCTGATGCAGGGCTGCCCGGTATCCGCATCCGGGCCGAAGTGCGCACCACTGGCCAGACCGGGGTCGAGATGGAGGCGCTGACCGCAGCCACGGTCGCAGCCCTTACGGTCTATGACATGCTCAAGGCCGCCGAGAAATCCATGGAAATCGTGGCCACCCGAGTCGTGCTGAAAGAGGGCGGCAAATCCGGCCGATATGAGGCCGGCGCATGATTTCTTACGAGGATGCGCTGGCGCGTGTGCTGGCCCTGGCCCCTGTGCTGGAACACGAAGAGGTCGATCTGGCGCAGGCCGCAGGCCGGGTGCTGCGCGCGCCTGTCGCGGCGCAGCGCGACCAGCCGCCTTTCGCCACCTCTGCCATGGATGGCTACGCGATTGCGGGGCAGCCCGAACCCGGCGCGCGGCTCAAGGTTATCGGGACGGCACCCGCCGGGCACCGCTTTGCCGGGTCTGTCGGGCCGGGTCAGTCCGTACGGATCTTTACGGGCGCGCCGGTGCCCGACGGGGCAACAAACGTCGTTATACAAGAGGATGTCACGCGCGAGGGCGAAACCGTAACCCTGGGTGGCAACCCAGGGCCCGGCCCGCATATCCGCCCGCGCGGCGCGGATTTCCGGGCGGGCGATCTGCTCTCGGCCCCGCGCCGCCTGCGCGCCCCCGATCTGGCGCTGATGGCCGCAATGAACTGCGCCCGCCCCAGCGTCACGCGCCGCCCGGAAGTCGCGATCATTGCCACTGGCGATGAGCTTGTCATGCCCGGAGAGGTGCCGCGCGATGACCAGATCATCGCCTCGAACGCGTTCGCGCTCAGGGCCATGGCCGAGGAAGAGGGGGCAGTCGCGCGCATCCTGCCCATCGCCTCGGATACCGAGGCGAGCCTGCGCGCCGTGTTCGATCTGGCCGCCGGGGCGGATGTGATCGTGACCATCGGCGGTGCGTCCGTGGGCGATCATGACATGGTCGGACCCGTGGCCGATTCGCTGGGGGCAGAGCGCGCGTTCTACAAGGTCGCGCTGCGCCCGGGCAAGCCGCTCATGGCGGGGCGGCTGGGCGCTTCTGTGCTGCTGGGCCTGCCCGGCAACCCGGTCTCCAGCATCGTCTGCGCGCATCTGTTCCTGCGCCCGTTGCTGCGTGCCATGCTGGGCCTCGGCGCCTGGCCGCTGCCCACCGCCAGCGCGACCCTGACCGGGGATCTGCCCCCCAACGGCCCGCGCGTCCATTTCCTGCGCGCAAGCCTTGGTCCCGATGCCACGATCACGCCCATGGCACGGCAGGACAGCGCGCTTCTGGGGGTCCTGTGCCAGGCCGATGCGCTGCTGATCCAGCCCGCGCATGACCCCGGCCAGCCTGCGGGCACGCGGATGCGATATGTCGCGCTGTAAGCAGCGTTGACAGGCGGGCCGAACAGAGATAGAACATAGTGTGAATATGTGGGGCTGAAACCAGAACGCCGCGGGCGGAAGGGCCATTGCCATGCTGACACGCAAGCAGATCGACCTGTTGAAGCTGATCCATGACCGGATGGAGCGTGAGGGGGTCGCCCCCTCGTTCGATGAGATGAAGGATGCGCTCGACCTGCGGTCCAAATCCGGGATTCACCGTCTGATAACAGCGCTGGAAGAACGCGGCTTCATCCGTCGTCTGCCCCATCGCGCCCGCGCGATCGAAGTGCTGAAACTGCCGGATGCGCTGAACCGGACAGAAGCGCGGGTCATTGAGGGCGGCGCGCGGGATGCGCCCGCAAGCCCGCCTGCGGCCATGCCGGTTGATGCCGCCGCGCTCAGCCTGCCGGTCATGGGCCGGATCGCTGCGGGCACCCCGATAGAGGCGATCAGCGAGGCTGTGACCGATATCGCCGTTCCGGGCAGCATGCTGTCGGGCCGCGCCAGCCATTACGCGCTGGAAGTGCAGGGCGATTCCATGATTGATCTCGGCATCAATGATGGCGATATCGTCGTGATCCGCGAACAGGACACAGCTGATAATGGCGATATCGTCGTCGCCCTGGTCGAAGGGCATGAGGCGACGCTGAAGCGGTTTCGCCGCCAGAACGGGATGATTGCGCTCGAAGCGGCCAATCCGGCCTATGAAACCCGCCTGCTGCGCGACGATCAGGTCGCAGTGCAGGGACGGCTGGTCGGGCTGATCCGCAGCTATTGAACGCGCCCGCGCCCTATAGCGGCGCGCTCTGGAAAAGCTGGATCTTCAGGCTGCCATGCGGGATCAGCGGGCCGGGGCTCAGGGGCAGCCCGGTGGCATGGGCCAGCTTGTGCTCTGACGTCACAAGCCCCACGCGCCAGCCCTTGAACTCTGCGCGCAACCGCTCGCCCAGCGTCCCATAGAGCGCGTAAAGCAGTTTCGCATTGCCCAGCCGCGCGCCATAGGGCGGGTTGACCATCACAAGCCCCGGTTCCGTATCCGGGCGGCTGAGCGCGCTGATGGGTTGGCAGGCAAAGCGGGTGCAATGAGCCACGCCCGCGCGTTCGGCATTGCGGGTGCTGTTCTGGATCGCACCCTGATCGCGGTCATAGCCGAAAAACTGCAGCGGCACCTCGCGCGGTGCCTGCTGGCGCAGCGCGGCACTGGCTTTGGGATCATGCGTGGCAAGCAGCTCGAATGCGAAGGGACGGGTCCGACCGGGCGCAAGGCCGGTTGCGATTTCGGCAGCCTCGATCACGAAAGTGCCCGATCCGCACATCGGGTCAAGCACTGGCTGGCTGCCGTCAAACCCCATCTGGGACAGGAACAGCGCGGCCATCGTCTCGCGCAGCGGGGCCTTGCCCGTGGCCAGCTTGTGCCCGCGTTTATGCAGCCCCTCGCCGGATGTATCGAGCGAGAAGGTGACCAGATCATCCTCGATCCGCACCATCAGACGCAGATTGGCCTCGGCCGAAATTGGTGCGCCCAGCGTGTCGGCAATCGCGCGTTCGACGCGCTGCGCGGCGGCCTTCTGATGGTAGATGCGCGAACGGGTGCAATCTGCCTCCACCCGAAGCGGCACATCGGGGCGCAGAAAATCGCCCCAGGCGAATTTGCGCGACCGCTTGTCCAGTTGTGCCAGATGCAGCGCGCGGAATGATCCGATGCGCACCAGCACCCGGCTGGCCCCGCGCAGCGCGATATTCGCGCGCCAGATATCAGCCCAGTCGCCCTGGGTCTCGACCCCGCCTGCTGTCACACGTGGGTCTGGCAGGCCAAGGGCACGCGCCTCGGTGGCCAGAGCAGGCTCCAGCCCCGGCAGGCAGGCGAGAAATATGGGCAAAGGTGCGGACATGCCCCCCGATAGGCCGGATTGCGCCGCAATGCGAGGGGGAAAACAGCCCGCGCGGTTCAGGCGAGCTTGTCCATCTTTTCGGCCAGCGCGATATCCAGGCCCGACAGCCCGCCCACATCATGCGTGCTCAGCGTGACCTGCACGGTCTTGTAGACATTGAACCATTCGGGGTGATGATCCATCTTCTCGGCGATCATCGCGACCTTGCTCATCCAGCCAAAGGCCGCGACGAAATCGGCAAAGGTAAATTCCTTGCTGATGGCATCGCGCCCGTCCACCATCTGCCAGCCACGGGCCAGCAGGGGGTCCAGTGCGCTGCGGTCGGTCAGTTTCTCGGGCATGATGGTTCTCCTCAGGTTGTCTTGCGGAATGGCGCGTATTCGGCCATCGCGCGCATTTCATAGTCTATGGCGCTGCGTTCCTCGCGCAGGTAGCGGGCCACGGCGGTGTGGAAACCGCGTTCGGGGAAGAAGTGCAGCGAATGGATCTGGCTGGGCAGATAGCCGCGCGCCAGCTTGTGTGTGCCCTGCGCGCCGGCCTCGACCCGGCCCATCCCCTGCGCGATCGCGAAATCCATCGCCTGATAGTAGCACAGTTCGAAATGCAGGCAGGGATGATCCTCGATACAGCCCCAGTAGCGGCCGTACAGCGTGTCGCGTCCGATGAAGTTCAACGCCCCGGCGACAGGCTGCCCGTCGCGTTCCGCCAGCACCAGAAGCACATCGTCGCGCATGTGTTCCTGCACAAAGTCGAAAAAGGCGCGGGACAGGTAGGGCGTGCCCCATTTGCGGGCGCCTGTGTCCTGATAAAAGGTCCAGAAGGCATCCCAGTGTTCGGGCTGCAGGTCATCGCCGGTCAGGTGGCGGATGGTGCCACCAAAGCCCTGCGCCGTGCTGCGTTCCTTGCGGATGGTCTTGCGTTTGCGCGATGACAGGGCGGCCAGAAAATCGTCAAAGCTGGCATAACCGGGGTTTTCCCAGTGAAACTGTTCTGTCACCCGGTGCAGATAGCCCAATTCGGCCCCGCGCGCGGCCTCATCCTTCTCGCAGAATGTCACATGCGCAGATGACAGGCGGTTTTCGGTCGCCAGTTGCGCCATGGTCTGCAGGATCGCGGCGGTCCCCTCGGATTCCTGCCCCGGGCGGCACAGAAACCGCCGCCCGGTTGCAGGCGTGAAAGGAACGGCCAGTTGCAGCTTGGGGTAATATTGCCCGCCTGCCCGCATATAGGCCTGGGCAAAGGCATGATCGAAGATGTATTCGCCCTGCGAATGACCCTTGGCGTAAAGCGGCGCCACGGCGATAAGCGTGTCGTCGCGGTGCACAAGCAGATGGCGCGGCTCCCAGCCGGTGCCGGGGCCGACCGACCCTGATATCTCCAGCGCATGCAGGAAACGGTGGGTGGTGAACGGGTCCTGGGCGGGCTGTATCCGCGCCGGGTTGGCGCAGGCGTCCCAGTCGGCGGCATCGACCTCACCAAGGTCAGAGATCACCGTGACCGAGAGCGCCGCGCCATCCATCACATTGCGTCCAGCACGGCCTCGCCGCCCGATACCTCGCAGACACCGGGGTTTTCTTCGGCATGCAGCAGCGTGACCTTGCCATCTTCGACCACCATCGCGAATCGTTTGCAACGTCCATGGAACCCGACCGGGGGCGCGTCGAATTCCATCCCGATGGCGCGTGTGAATTCGCCCGCCGGGTCTGCCAGCAGGTGCAGACCGGCTGCATGGGCGCCCGTCGCCTCGCCCCATGACGCCATCACGAAGGGGTCGTTCACAGCCACGCAGATGATATCGTCCACACCCTTGGCGCCAAATGCGTCCTTGGTGCGGATGAAGCTGGGCAGGTGGCTGGCGCTGCAGGTGCGTGAGAACGCGCCGGGCAGACCGAACAGGACGACCTTGCGGCCCTTGGTCAGATCGGCCAGCGCCACTTCCTCGGGTCCGGCATCGCCGAATTTCAGAAAGGTTGCATCGGGCAATGTGTCGCCTTGGGCGATGGTCATGGATTGGCTCCTTCAGCGAAATTGTTTATCTGTCGTGAAACTAGTCCGTCCCCAGCGACTGGCCAGAGGCAGGAGCGTGAAAAATGCAGAAGGTGGTGGTAGTTGGTGCCGGTCAGGCCGGGTTGTCGCTGATTGCGAAACTTCGTGCGCTGGGTCATGACGGGGCGATCACGCTGGTCGGCGCGGAAGCCGTGCCCCCATATCAGCGCCCGCCCTTGTCCAAGGCCTATCTGCTGGGCGAGATGGCGCTGGAGCGGCTGTTTCTGCGGCCAGAGAGTTTCTATGCCGATCACGATGTGACCCTGCGTCTGGGGGCCCCGGTTCTGCGCATCGACCGCGATGCAAAGGCCGTGCAGCTTGCGGATGGGGACATTGCCTATGATGCGCTTGTGCTGACCACCGGGGCTACGCCGCGCCGCCTGGCCGATGCGATTGGCGGGGGCCTGCCGGGCGTGCATGTCGTGCGCGATCTGGCCGATGTGGATGCCATGGCGCCCGCGGTCCTGCCCGGTCGACATGTGGTGATCGTCGGCGGGGGCTATATCGGGCTGGAGGCTGCAGCGGTCGCGGCGAAAAAGGGGTTGCAGGTGACCGTGCTGGAAATGGCGCCGCGTATCCTGAACCGCGTCGCGGCGCCCGAGACGTCGGATGCGATCCGCGCGCTGCATCAGCACCACGGCGTCACCATCCGCGAGGGGGCGGCGCTGGCGCAGATTGATGGCACCGAACGCGTCGAGGGCGTCACATTGACCGATGGCACACGCCTGACGGCGGATTTCGTGATTGCCGGGATCGGTGTGGTGCCTGCGACCGATCTGGCGCAGGCCGCGGGGTTGGAGTTGGAGAACGGCATTCAAACCGACGCACAGGGCCGCACATCGGACCCGCATATCTGGGCGGCGGGCGATTGCGCGTCCTTTCCCTGGCGGGGCGGGCGCGTGCGGCTGGAATCAGTGCAGAACGCCATCGATCAGGCCGAACTGGTGGCCGAGAACCTGATGGGCGCGGGCAAGGATTACACGCCTGTGCCGTGGTTCTGGTCCGATCAGTATGACCTGAAGCTGCAGATCGCGGGGCTGAATGCGGGCTATGATCGGGTCGTGGTGCGCGCGGGGCCCCCGCGCAGCCACTGGTATTTCGCGGGCGATGATTTGCTCGCCGTCGATGCGCTGGGCGACCCGCGCGCCTATATGGTCGGCAAACGGCTGATCGAGGCCGGGCGCAGCCCTGACCCCGCCGCACTGGCGGATCCTGCCACTGACCTCAAGACGCTGTTGCGGGCATGAGGATCATTGGTGGACGCGCGCGCGGGTTGGGGCTGACTGACCCGGGCGCGGGCGATCCGGCGGCGCATCTGCGCCCCACCCCTGACCGGGTGCGCGAGGCCATGTTCAACATGCTGATCAACGGCGCGCATGCCATATCGCTGGACGGCGCGCGCGTGCTGGACCTGTTCGCGGGCACCGGCGCGTTGGGGCTGGAGGCGCTGTCGCGCGGGGCCGCATATTGCACCTTTGTCGATGACGGGGCAGCAGCGCGCGCGCTCTTGCGCGAGAACATCGAACGCATGCGCGCCATGGGTGTCACGCGCGTTTTCCGGCGCGATGCGACCCGGCTGGGCGCAAACCGGGGCGCGGCGTTCGATCTGGTCTTCCTCGACCCGCCCTATGGGCAGGGACTGGGCGCGCAGGCGCTTGACGCCGCAAAGGCGGGTGGCTGGCTTGCCCCCGGTGCCACCATCGTGTGGGAAGAGGCCAGCCCCCAGCCCGCGCCCGAGGGGTTTCGCCTGCTGGATCATCGCCGCTATGGCAACACGGATGTTACATTCCTCAGCTACGAGTCCGATCATGCGCCCTGACCTTGTCATCTTCGATTGCGACGGCGTCGTCGTGGACAGCGAAACCCGGTCCAATCAGTTCATCCGCGATGAACTGGCGGCCCATGGGCTGGACCTGCGGCTGGACCAGATCATGTCCATGTTTATCGGCGGCACCATTGCCGGACTTGCGCAGCGCGCGCGCGAGATGGGCGCACGCCTGCCAGATGACTGGGTCGAGGATTCATACCCCCGCCTTTGCGCCATGCTGGCAAAGGACACGCCGATGATCCCCGGCATTGTGGATGTGCTATGCGCACTCGATGATGCCGCGGTCCCGTATTGCATCGGTTCCAACGGGCGGCATGTGAAAATGGAGGCCACGCTGGGCCAGCACCCGGAACTGACGGCGCGGTTTACCACGAATGTCTTTGCCGCGCAGGATGTGGCCGCGCCCAAACCCGCGCCCGACCTGTTCCTGCATGCGGCGCGTGAAATGGGCCATGCCCCTGCGGCAAGCGTGGTGATCGAGGACAGCCCGACAGGTGCAAAAGCGGCCCGCGCGGCCGGTATGCGCTGTTTCGGCTATGCGCCCGAAGGCGACGGCGCGCGCCTTGCGGCCACGGGCGCTCAGGTTTTCCACGACATGCGCGATTTGCCCCGCTTGCTCGCCCTCTGACCGTCGCCTCGGATCAGACGCCCAGATAGGCGGTCTCGACCTCTGCCGACAATTCACCCGGCAGGCCCTGCCACGCCACTGCCCCGCGTTCCAGGATCACGCAGCGATCCGCGAAGGGCAGGATTTCCGACAGCGTCTTGTCCACCAGCAGGATCGACAGCCCCTCGGCCCGCAGGCGGGTGATGGCGGCCCAGATCTCGCGCCGGATGACGGGGGCAAGACCCTCGGTCGCCTCATCCAGAAGCAGAAGGCGCGGGTTGGTCATCAATGCGCGGCCAATCGCCAGCATCTGCTGTTCGCCCCCTGACAGCGTGGCGGCGGATTGCTGCGCCCGTTCCGCAAGGCGCGGGAAAAGCTGGTGGATGCGCGCCATGTCCCAATGACCGGGGCGGGCGGCGGCGATCAGGTTCTCGCTCACACTCAGGTTCGGAAAACAGCGCCGCCCCTCCGGCACCAGCCCCAGCCCCAGCCGCGCGGCGCGAAAGGACGGCCAGTCGCTGATATCGCGCCCGGCAAAGCGCACGCGGCCCGCGCGCAGGGGCAGCATCCGGCAGGCGCTGGCGATGGTGGTGGATTTGCCCATCCCGTTGCGCCCCATCAGCGCGACGGCCTGCCCTTCGGCCACCTGCAGGCTGACCCCGTATAGCGCCTGCGAGGCGCCGTAGAAAACCTGCAGCTCCTCCAGTTCCAGCAGTGCCGTCATGGCGCGGCCTCCTCGCCCAGATACACGGCGCGGACCTCCGGGTTGGCGCGGATCTCGGTGGCAGTTCCGCTGGCGATGATGCGGCCATAGACCAGCACCGAGATGCGATCGGCCAGCCGGAACACGGCATCCATGTCATGCTCGACCAGCAGGATCGGGGCCTCTTGCTTCAGCTCATGCAGGAAATCCACCATGCGCGCTGTCCCCTCGGACCCCAGCCCTGCCATCGGTTCATCCAGCAGAAAGCAGCGCGGATCGAGGGCGAGGGCCACGGCAATTTCCAGCAAACGCCGTTCGCCATGGCTGAGAAAGGCTGTCTCGACCGAGGCGCGGGCATCCAGCCCGACGCGTGCAAGAATGTCAGTCGCGGCCCGCCACAGGGGCCGGTCGCGCATGACGGGCCAGACAAAGCGGTAGCTGTGCCCCTGACGCGCCTGCAGCGCCAGCATCACATTGCCGCGCGCCGTGTAATCCGGGATCAGCGAAGACACCTGAAAGCTCCGCCCCAGCCCCAGCCGCGCCCGCCGCGCCACCGACAGCCGCGTGATATCCTGCCCCGCCAGCCGCACGGTCCCGCTGTCAGGCGAAATCCGGCCCGAGATCAGCCCCATCAGCGTGGTCTTGCCCGCGCCATTGGGGCCGATCAGCGCGTGGATCTCTCCGGGCACCAGCGTCAGTGACACATCATCGACCGCTTTCAGCGCGCCGAAGCGGCGGGTCAGGCCAGACAGCGCAAGGACAGGTTCAGACATTGCGCGCCCTCCCCGCGATCAGCCCGACCAGCCCGCCGCGCGCGAACAGGACCACCGCCAGCAGCACCAGCCCCAGCCAGAACTGCCAATGCTCGGTCAGCCCGCCAAAGAACACCTCGAACCCCACAAGGATCGCCGCCCCGGCGACGGGACCGAACAGCCGACCCACACCGCCCAGAATAATGATGACGATCAATTCGCCCGACATGGTCCAGGCCATCATCGCAGGGCTGACAAAGCGCGTCAGGTCGGCCATCATCGCGCCCGCAAGCCCGGTGATCATGCCCGACAGGATGAACCCCACCAGCCGAATGCCAAAGGGCGAGATGCCGATGGCCGCAGCGCGGTCGGGGTTCTGGCGTATCGCCATCAGCGCCGCCCCGAAACGAGCTGCGCGCAGCATGGCGAACAGGCCCAGCGCCAGCAACAGCACGCCATAGGCGATCAGGAACATGTCCCAGGGCCGTGCCGTGTTCAGCCCCGGAAACTGGTTGCGCGTGAAGATGGGCAACCCGTCCTCGCCCCCATAGGCAGGCCAGGACAGGGTGAAGAAAAACCCCATCTGCGCGAATGCGAGCGTGATCATGATGAAGAAGATGCCCGAGGTGCGTAAGCTGAGCGCCCCCACGATCCCGGCCAGCGCCCCCGACACGATCATTGCAATGGCCCAGATCGGCAGCATCTGGTTGCTGCCGGGCAGCCCCAGAACGGGTGTGCCGTGAAAGGCGTGATGCGCCGCGATCCCCGCGACATAGCCGCCCAGCCCGAAATAGAGCGCATGGCCGAAACTGACCATGCCCCCCAGCCCCAGC
>PWWF01000322.1 GCA_003561595.1 Paracoccaceae bacterium
CGCGGATCGTCCCACGCTCGGATACCCGCGCGAGCAGTGCCTCTGCATGCGCCATCGTGGCGGTGCCCGTGTCATCGTCCGCGACTATTATACTGGGGCCAGACCCTGCGCCGGCCCCCCCAAGTGCAGCGACCGCAAGCGCGATTGCCGTGAGCAATGCCGACGCATGGCGGGAAATTTCCCTGGGTAACGTGATTGCCTTGATAAGCCTTGTCATGCGGTTGTCCCTCGTGTCGAGGATAACGTGACACAACAAGGTTAACAAAATGATACGAGGATGCCTGGCGGAATGAAGGCGTTACCGCTTCGAGTCCGCAATTGTTGCAGGATCAAAAAAAGCGCCGGGGTCGATGAACCCCGGCGCCTGGCATTATGGTATCAGGCCCTCAGTTCATGCTGGCTGCATCGGTTGAGGACGTTCCGAAGCTGGTGACGCCATCATCGGACCCCGATGTTGTCACGTCCGTTGAAGACGCTGCTGCGGCTATGGCCGAGAAGATCGGATCACGCTGCAGCAAGGGGCGCGCTGCCGCCCTGATCACGTTGAGGCTGTGACCCTCTGCATCAGTTCCGGTCGGTGCCGCCATCTGCACACCAAAATGTCCGTTACGGAATTCTGCAGACGTTTCACCAGTGCAGACAACCTGTCCATTCAGCCGCATGGTCAGGTCATTGCGCTGCTTGATGACTTGCAGGACATATGGCGCGTCTGTATCAATCGCCGGGATTGACGAGCGACAGAGGTTCGTAGCAGCTGTGTCTCCACGCACGGTCATGTCCTGTCCGCGATACTCCCATATCGA
The DNA here is from genome assembly GCA_003561595.1 of Paracoccaceae bacterium. GTDB lineage: Bacteria > Pseudomonadota > Alphaproteobacteria > Rhodobacterales > Rhodobacteraceae > Roseinatronobacter. Next base: position 804 of record PWWF01000322.1, read on the forward strand.
CACGAACGTGCTGCTCGTACCCGTACCGACGGCGAACCACAGACCAGTATTCTTGCCGTCATCATCTATGACCGAGCTCAAGGTCAGGCCCGCGTTCCAGCTTGTTGAGCTGGTATCGGCATCTACGTGCCGCAACTGCGCTGTAACCACGACATCGTTGACGCAGAAGGGCGCGTGCACGATCGACCACGTGGAATCGCCATCCGGACGCAGACGAAGCGAGTTCCCTTGCCGATCCCGCACGCCCAGCACCTCACGCCAGGCCATGACCTGTGGCTCGTTCCCAAAGCCCCAGCCGCGTGTCGTATCCGGGTTGTCCAGGAAATTGCGGGCCCGCGTCATCGAGATGCGCGGATGCGCCTGGTTCCCCCGGGTGACGGGGATCCCGGTGCAGGCCAGTGCACGCTCGATTTCGGTAACCCGCGCACTGGAGTCGTGTGACTTGAGCATGGCAAACCCGCCAGCGACATGCGGTGCCGCCATGGATGTACCGCTCTTGACCTCCAGTTGAGAGCTGGGCCCGTCAGCAGATGCTGCGTTGATGAAAGAGCCCGGCGCCATCAGATCGAGTGTGGTATGCTGATTGGAGAACCACGACACATCATCCGATTTCGTGCTGCTGCCCACGGCGATTGCCGAGGAAATGCAGGCCGGCGCCCCGATGGAATCGTTGTAGCCGTCATTGCCGGACGCAATGACCGTGGCAATCCCGACCGAGCGCAGGTTCCCGATGATGGCAGCACGTGCCGCCTGAACATCATCGCAATGCCCGAAATACCGACCGCCCCCCAGGCTCATGTTGACGGAAGCGACATTGTATTCGTTGCGCCAGATAAGCGTGCGTTCCAGCGCGGCAATCTGGTCAGTCACATAAGACCGGACTTCGCCCCCGAAATCCGAAAAAACTTGCATCGGGATCAGGTCGGCATCGCGGGCCATGCCGTGATTGCCGCCCTGGTGACCGACCGCGATACCCGCGACATGGGTGCCATGCCCACAGCCCGAGATGCTGGTATCGCAATCTACCCCGGCGCCTGCACGACCCGGGGCCACCAACTGCTCACGGCCCCCGGGACACAAGGACGACGCGACGCTTGTGTTGGACGAAAAGCAGGCCGACGCAACGATCTTGGCCCCGATAGGATGGGGCGCACGGAAGGAATTGTGGTTGGGTCGCGATCCAGTATCCAGCACCACGACAGCATGGCCTTCACCCGCGCTGCCCTGTGCCCAGAGCGGGCCTGCATGGGTCAGGGCAGGCCTTGTCGTATCGCTCATATGCGGCACATCCGGGACATCCTCTTGGATAGATGTGATGCCCGGCGTGCCAAGCACGGCCTCCAGGTCGGTCGCATTAACTGTCAGCGCCATGAAGGGAATGGTGCGGAAACGCTGCACAGACGCGTCATCAGACAGGTTCGACATCACGCGCGATTGCGCGGCCGAAATCCTTTCGCCCTGGGACCGCAACTCGGCTTCGTTGAGTTCACCATAAGGTGTGAAATCGGTGTCAAGCCCGACAATGATGCGGATACTGCCCTGTTCTGTTGCACGTTCCAACAGGGTTGCGGCATCCATCTCGACCGCCGTGCCGTGCTCATCCGCGCCCAGCACGGTCAACCCGTCCTGCGCCATTGCGCCCAGCGGTGCCACGGCCCCCAGCCCGAGCGCGAGCGCCGCAGCGCTGACATGGTACCGCGACCCATTGCGGGACATAATTCTCCGGATTCCCGAAATCATTGTATTCACCCTTCGTTGTCTTACAAACCGCACTTTGCAGCTTAACAAAAAAATCAATTTTTCGATACTGACCTACTCAAAAAAGGAACATATTCCCACAGTCGGTATAGAAGAGCAGGAGGAGAGTCGCAATCTGCAAGATTCCGGCCACCAAGCCACTTTATTCAAGGGGGGAGTTGACTGTTCGGTGCAGGGTCTCTGCTCAACAGCCATCTGTTTTGAGGGGGTAATTGACTCGACAGCAGGTAAACACGGACCGAGTGCGCGAAAAACAGTGGCACGCAAGGGGCGGATGATTCGAGTGACCGCGCCCTGGCACTTGCCAGCGGGATGCTGGTTGATCCGTCAAGGCGCCCTTCGCGGTGCGTCCCGCAGCGTGTTCGCCGCCGGTCGCCCGGGGGCCTACTCGTTCAAAATCGCGGAGTCGTCGATGCGATCTCCCTTCATCGACAGGGCAGACATTTCGGTTTCGGACCGGCTTGCCCGCATCATCGGGGAAGCAGCGGGGGGCGTTGGATCGCGCTGGATAAGCGGGCGCGCGATGGCGCGCACC
>PWWF01000007.1 GCA_003561595.1 Paracoccaceae bacterium
CCCTATCCGCAAGGCCGGGTCGTATAGCTACGCCCCGCCCCAACCAGATTGCAAATTTTCCACGCCTCGCGCATAAGCGGGCAAATCGCAGCGGAGTGCTGGAATGAACTATCTGGAATTCGAAAAACCGTTGGCCGAGATCGAAGGCAAGGCTGCCGAATTGCGCGCGATGGCCGCATCCAACCCCGAGATGGATGTGTCCCGCGAGGCGGCCGCGCTGGACCAGAAGGCCGAGAAGATCCTGATCGACCTGTATAAAGGTCTGACGCCCTGGCGGAAATGTCAGGTCGCCCGCCACCCTGACCGGCCCAATTGCAAGGATTACGTGGACGCGCTGTTTGACGAGTTCACCCCCCTGGCAGGCGATCGCAACTTTGGCGAGGATGACGCCATCATCGGCGGGCTGGGGCGCTTGCAGGGTCGCGCGGTCATGGTCATCGGTCAGGAAAAGGGCACCGATACCCAAAGCCGCCTGAAGCATAATTTCGGCATGGCCCGGCCCGAAGGCTATCGCAAGGCGATCCGCCTGATGGGGCTGGCCGATCAATACGGCCTGCCGGTCATCACGCTTGTGGACACACCCGGCGCCTATCCGGGCAAAGGCGCAGAAGAACGCGGGCAGGCAGAGGCGATTGCCCGCTGCACGCAGAAATGCCTGCGTCTGGGCGTGCCGCTGGTGTCGGTCATCATCGGCGAGGGGGGCTCTGGCGGGGCGGTGGCCCTGGCCACGGCGAACCAGGTCGCGATGCTGGAACACTCGGTCTATTCCGTCATCTCGCCCGAAGGTTGCGCGTCAATCCTGTGGAAAGACGCAGAGAAAATGCGCGAGGCCGCCGAGGCCCTGCGCCTGACCGCGCAGGATCTGCGCAAGCTTGATGTGATTGACCGCATCATCCCCGAACCGCTGGGCGGGGCGCAGCGCGACCCGCAAGTGATGATCAAGGCCGTGGGGGCTGCGCTGCAAGACATGTTGCGCGGGCTGGAAGGCAAGGATGCCGCCACCCTGCGCGCCGAGCGGCGCAAGAAATTCCTGGACATGGGCGCGCATGGCCTCGCGGCCTGAGCGCGCCCTGCGCACTCAGGGCAAGATACGGATCGGCGTGCCGTTGCGGACCATGGCGTAGATGTCTTCCATCTCGCGGTCGGTTACGGCGATGCAGCCATCGGTCCAGTCGCCGCGCGCGTTCTGAAAGTTCGGGCCGCGCCCGTGGATGAAGATATCGCCGCCGGGCCGCCAGCCATTCGCCTTTGCGCGGGCCTTGTCCGCTTCATTCGGGTAGTCGATGCCGATGGACAGGTGAAACCGGCTGTTCGGATTGCGCCGGTCGATGATGTAATCGCCCTCGGGCGTGCGGCGATCCCATTCGCGCTGCTTGTGCCCGATGGGATTGCCCCCCAGATCGACATTGAAGCTGCGCAAGCGCGTGTGGTGATGGTACAGTTCCATCCGGCGCGCCGCCTTGTGCACGACGACCTGCGTCACTTCGGGACCGTTATAGGTGCGGAACTTGCTTGGCGGTTCGCCGCAGGCTGCCAACAGCCCCAGCAGGACGATGGCGCACAGGACGCGGATGAAATTCATGTTTACTGCCTCGGTGTTTTTTCCGATGACAATGCCGCAGCCGCATGATTCTGCCAAGCATTAGCGGGGCCGCCGCCCTGACCCCGCGCTCACAAACGCGTTATTCTGCTGGGTCGCGCTGCGTCTTTTCCTGTTCCGACAGCCGCTCCTCGATTGCGACCAGACGTTTGAGCACTTCGGTCCGGTAGTCATCGGTCGCCTGATTGCTCTCGGCGGCATGCGCATCCTGCATCGAATTGACGATCAGACCGACCAGCAGGTTCACCACCGCGAATGTCGTGACCATGATGAAGGGCACGAAGAAGGCCCAGGCATAGGGATAGACCTCCATCACCGGGCGCACGATGCCCATGGACCACGATTCCAGCGTCATGATCTGAAACAGCGAATAGGCCGAATTGCCCAGATCGCCGAACCATTCCGGGAAACTGTCGGAAAACAGCTTGGTGGCCATTACAGCGCCGATATAGAACAGCATCCCCATCAGCAGAAACACCGACCCCATCCCCGGCAACGCCTTGATGAACCCCTCGACCACGCGGCGCAGATTGGGACTGACCGAGACGACACGCAGCAGGCGCAGGATACGCAGCGCACGCAGCACGCTGAAGGTCTGCGCGCCGGGCATCAACGAGATGCCCACGATCAGGAAATCGAAGATATTCCAGCCCGAGCGCCAGAACTGCCCCCGCTGGGCGTGGAATTTCAGCGCCAGCTCGATCACGAAGATCGTCAGGCAGGCCGTGTCCAGCCCGATGATCAGCGGTCCGGCGACATCCATGATCGTGCCCGAGGTTTCCATCCCCAGCAGGACCGCATTGAACAGGATGACAGCAATGATCCCGTTGCGCACCCAGGCCAGTTCCAGAAAGGCGGCGGTCTTTTCTCGGCTCAGCATGCGTCCTCCCAAAGTGGCGCGGGTGTCGGGGGCGATATGCTATCTTGTGAATTGTGCTGCAAGCTCGACATGCGGGCTGAAGCGGAATTGATCGATCAATTGCACCCAATCCAGGCGATAGCCCCCCTGGATGAGCACGCGCGCATCACGCGCAAAGGTCACCGGGTTGCAGGACAGTGCGGCAATGCGGGGGATCGCGCTGTCGGCCAGCGCCTCGGCCTGCGCGGCCGCCCCGGCGCGCGGCGGGTCGATGATGGCGGCGTCAAAGCGCGCAAGCTCTTCGGGCAGGACCGGGTTGCGGAACAGATCGCGCGGCTCGGTCGTGACGCGCCTGACGCCTGTGGCATGCCGCCAGCCCTGGGCCAGCGCGTCCAGCATGGCCGCTTCGCCCTCGACCGCGTGGATCTCCGCCTGCGCTGCCATCGGCAGGCTGAATGTGCCACAGCCTGCGAACAGGTCCACGATCCGGGGCGCGCTGCCCAGCGCCTCGCATATCGCATCCAGCATCGCAGCTTCGGCCTCTGGCGTGGCTTGCAGAAACGCGCCGGGCGGGGGCGTGACGCGGGCGGCGCCGAAGGGTTGCCAGGGCGGCGCGGCCTGGGCGATCACCTCG
>PWWF01000108.1 GCA_003561595.1 Paracoccaceae bacterium
GATGCGTTTGTCTCGCCCCATGCCGCGGGGATCGCCGATCTGGCGCCTGGGCAGGTGGTCGGCACCTCCAGCCTGCGGCGGCGCGCCCAGATGCTGGCGCTGCGCCCCGACCTGAAAGTGGTCGAGTTTCGTGGCAATGTGCAGACCCGGCTGAAAAAGCTGCAGGACGGCGTGGCGGATTGCACCTTTCTCGCCATGGCCGGGTTGCGGCGGCTGGACATGACGCATGTCGCCCGTGCGGCGGTCGAGCCTGACGAAATGCTGCCCGCCATCGCCCAGGGCGCCATCGGGATCGAGCGGCGCATGGATGACGCACGCGTCGCGCAGATGCTCGCGCCCCTGAACGACACGCCCACCACGCAGCGCTTGGCCGCCGAGCGCGCCTTTCTCGCCGCGCTTGACGGGTCATGCGAAACACCCATCGCGGGGGTCGCCGTGCTGGAAGGGGGCACGATCTGGCTGCGCGGTGAAATCCTGCGCCCCGACGGGTCCGAGCGCCTGTTCGAGGAAGGCCGCGCGCCCATCGCCGAGGGGGCCGCGCTGGGCCGAGACCTGGCCGCCAAACTGCGCGCCCGCGCGCCTGCGGATTTCTTTTCCTGGATGTGACACTGGTAAGCCCTGCAGCGTGCACCTATTCTCTGGTGCAGGCAGGAAAGGCAGGGTCATGGTGATCGGCAGATTGGCAGACGGTGTGCTGCGCGGCGTGGACCGCGTGACCACAACCGTGACCGACACAGTGTCCGAGGCGTTTTTCGAGCCCACATTGCGGCTGGGCGTCACGGGCCTGTCGCAGGCGGGCAAGACAGTGTTCATCACCTCGCTCGTGGCCAATCTGCTGGACCGGGGGCGCATGGGGCGCATGCAATCCGTCGCCAGTGACCGGATCGAGGCTGCGTTCCTTCAGCCGCAGCCCGATGACACGCTGCCCCGCTTCGATTATGAACGCCATCTTGCCGCAGTGACCGCGCCGCAACCGCGCTGGCCCGACAGCACGCGCCAGATCTCGCAACTGCGCCTGTCCTTCCGCATCCGGCCCGGTGGGCTGCTGGGCGGGATGCGCGGCGCGCGGGTTCAGCATGTCGATATCATCGACTATCCGGGCGAATGGCTGCTGGATCTGGTGCTTCTGGACAAGGATTATGCGCAATGGTCGCGTGAGGTGCTGGGGCGGATGGCACACCGTCCCTTCGCCGCCGACTGCCTGTCCGCGCTGCAGGCCACCAACCCCGCCATCCCCCATGATGAGGGGGCCGCGCAGGCCCTGACCGAAGGCTTCACCAGCTACCTGCAGTCTGCGCGCAAGGCCGGGCTGCCCGATATCACGCCAGGGCGGTTTCTCTTGCCCGGCGATCTGGCGGGTTCACCGGTCCTGACCTTCGTGCCCCTGCCCGAGGGCGGTGGGCGCGGCTCGCTCGGGCGCGAAATGGCGCGGCGGTTCGAGGCGTATAAAGCCCAGGTCATCCGCCCCTTCTTCCGCGATCACTTCGCCCGGATCGACCGTCAGGTGGTGCTGGCCGATATTCTGGGCGCCATCCATGCGGGGCCAGAGGCCGTGGACCGTCTGGGCCAGACCCTGACCGAATTGCTGGCCGCCTTTCGGCCCGGGCGCAGCGCATGGCTGACCCGGCTTCTGGGCGGCAAGCGCGTGGAACGGCTGCTCTTCGCCGCGACCAAGGCCGATCATCTGCACCATTCCCAGCATCCGCGCCTGACCGCCATCCTGACCGCGCTCCTGCGCCAGTCGCGCGACCGCGCCGATTTCGCAGGCGCCCGGACCGAGGCACTGGCGCTGGCCGCCCTGCGCGCCACGATCGAGGAACAGCACACGCGCGACGGGCAGACCCTCGATTGCGTGCGCGGCACGCTGGCGGAGAGCGGTAAACAGGCCGCGTTCTTTGCTGGCGAATTACCTGCCGACCCGATGCAGTTGATCGGTCCTGCCCGCGATGGGGCCGCGCGCTGGCTGGATGCCGATTTCCAGATCATGCGCTTTGCGCCCGCGCCGCTGACACGCAAGACCGGCGATGGCCTGCCGCATATCCGGCTGGATGCGGCGGCGGAATTTCTGATCGGGGATCTGCTGCGATGAGCGCGCGCAAACCACATCTGTTCGAACTGGACGACACCGCCCAGATCGACCCTGGCGCCGCCCCGCCCCCGCCGGAGGATGATACGCCCCCCCAAGGTCGCGCCATGCAGGCCGCGCTACGCGCCGGGCGCACGCGGCTGTCGGTCTGGGCCCGGCTGGGCTGGACGGCGCTGGCGGGGTTCGTGACGCTGGTGGCCTCGGTCACGGCATGGGATTTCGTGACCGGCCTGCTCGCGCGCAATGCAGCGCTGGGCTATCTGGGGCTGGTGCTTCTGGGCGGCGTGGTGTTGGCCGCGATCTTTCTTGTCGCGCGCGAATGGGCCGGGTTCCGACGCCTGCGCCGCATTGACCGCCTGCGCCGGCAGGCACAGGCCGCGCGCGAAACCGCCAACCGCGTTGAGGCCGACGCGATGCTTGCCGCGCTCACGACCCTCTATGCCCCGCGCCCCGAAATGCGCTGGCCCATCGCACGGCTGCGCGATACGGCGCCCGACCAGCTCGACACCGACGCGCTGATTGATCTGGGTGAGGCGACGCTCATGCCCCCGCTCGATGCCGCCGCCACCCGCGAGGTCGAGGCCGCCGCCCGTCAGGTCGCGCTGCTGACCGCGATGATCCCGCTCGCGCTGGTTGATGTTCTGGCCGCACTCGTGACCAATCTGCGCATGATCCGGCGCATCGCCGAGATCTATGGCGGGCGCACCGGTACGCTGGGCAATCTGCGCCTGCTGCGCGGCGTGATCGCGCATCTTGTCGCAACCGGCGCCGTCGCCGTGGGCGAGGATATGATGGGCTCGGTGGCCTCGGGCTCGATGCTGTCGAAACTCTCGCGCCGCTTTGGCGAGGGCGTGGTGAATGGCGCGCTGACGGCCCGGCTGGGCATCGCGGCGATGGATGTCTGTCGCCCGCTGCCCTTCACGACGCTGCCACACCCGCGCACCAGCGCCATCATGTCACGCGCCCTGACCGGCGTTTTCGACAAGACCCCCTGATTTCATCTTTGCCCAAATATCCACGGGGATTTTCAAGGGGCCGTCAGCCCCTTGAAGCAGGGGGTCGGGGGGACGGCAGTCCCCCCGTTTCCCCTACAAGAATGTCCCACGCCAACGGTCAATGCGGTGCCGCGCGGTAATGATACCCGCAAACAGCCGCCATGCCCGCCCGCTCATAAAGCGCGCGCGCGCCCGCATTGGCCTCGGTCACCGCAAGCGCCAGCCAGGCCGCGCCCTGCGACTGCGCCCAATGCGCGGCACCGCCCAGAATCAGCGCACCGATCCCTCGCCGCCGCATGCCGGGCACCACCTCGACCGCGTGCAGCATCGCGATCTGCGCGTGCATTGCGACGAAACCGACTCCCACGGCCCGGTCATCGCGCCGCGCGATCAGCCCCGCGCGCGGCACAGGCGCGCGCTCCATCACTTCCAGCCGCGCGTCGCCGATCCCGCCTGTGGCCCAGATCTCGCGCATGATGGCCAGAGGCGGCCAGAGATCGAACAGGCTGACGGGCGGCGGCTTTTGCGCCAGGTCCGTGACCGGCGCCGCATAGATCAGGCTTGGGTCCAGCACGGCATATCCCAGCCCTGCAAGCGCGGCATCCAGATCCGCGTCCCCCGGTCCCAACCGGAACAACGGGTGCTCCCCCCGTGCGCGCATCCAGTCCTCGGCGCGTGCCATATCTGCGCCGGGCCTGTCCCGTGTCGCCGCCGACACACGCTTGCCCCCGCCCGCCCCGTCGCGCAGCAGCCAGCCATCCTGCGCGACCGTTCTGCGCGCGGGCCATGTTGCATCCAGCGCCGCCAGCAGATCGGCGGCGCCGGGAAGGCTCATGCCATTGCCTCGGGGAACAGCACGCCCAGCCGCACCATGGCGGCATCTACCTGCCCCTTGTCGGCCCCGCGCACCACGACTGTCGCGCCATAGGCCCCATCGCGCTGGAACGGATAGCAGCCGATGGACACATCCGGGCAGTTGCGGGCCAGCTCTGCCAGATCGGCGGCAATCTCGCCCTCGCCACGCTGAACGGTCAGGCTCTGGCTGTAAAGCGCCTGCCCCCCCGCGACATATGCCAGCACCGAGGCGAGCATCGCCTCGAACACGGCCGGAACGCCCGCCATCACATGCACATTCCCGATGCTGAACCCGGGCGCGGCGGAGACCGGGTTTTCGATCAGCTCTGCCCCATCGGGGATGCGCGCCATGCGCAGCCGCGCGGCGTTCAGCTCCAGCCCCGTGCGCTCGTAATGCGCGGCCAGTATCGCGCGCGCATCGTCGCGGATACCCAGGGCCACGCCAAAGGCCGCCGCCACGGCATCGGCGGTAATGTCGTCATGCGTGGGCCCGATCCCGCCCGAGGTGAAGACATGGTCGTACTGCGCGCGCAGATCGTTCAGCGCGCTGACGATCAAGTCCTGACGGTCTGCAACCACGCGTGCCTCGCACAGGGTGATGCCCCGTTCGCTGAGCTGCTGGGCGAGGAAATACATATTCGAATCGCGCGTCCGGCCCGAGAGGATCTCATCGCCGATGACCAGCATTGCAGCGGTAGGGTTTGCCATATCCGGGCCTTTCGCTTGACCGGGCCAGCATGCAGGTTTGGCCCGTCGTTGTGATAACCCCGTTTCGACATGGCTCACAAGGGGCGGGGACGCTGGCCAGCCCACACAGGCCCCGCAGCCCGCGCCTTGTTGTCAATGTCTCCGAAAATGCCCCGGTCTTGCCCATGAAAGAACACCCAGCCCATCGGGCTGAGTGTTCGACCGTCATAAAAGGTCTGCTTGAAATCTCTGGTGTTAGGCGCGCCACACCGATGGTACTGCGGGGCACAGTGTCGAGAGCTTCGTCCGATTTATGCCCAACTGCCTGCTTTCGGACAATATGTGCGTTCCCACATGTGGCATCTATGTCATATCATGTAGCCATTGCGCGTGGCGGGCCACATGCTTGCCGGTGCGTTCCAGATCCATCAGGCGCTTGTCGGGCAGGTCGGGCTGACCGATCAGCCCCAGCCCGGCCGCAAGGCTGAGCGCCTGTCGCTCGTGCTTGGCGCACAGCTTGGTGCGCACGCGTTCCATGTGCTGGCTGACCGAGTTTTCATGCGCGTGGCCGGTGATCTCGATGATCTGCTTGTCGCGCAGCCCCTGGGCGCGCAGCGCGAGGATCTGCAGGTTGGCCTCTGTCAGCCCGGTGGCGGCGATGATTTCCTGCCGCCAGCAGGCGACATCGTGAAACAGGCGGCATAGCTCGACGATGATATGCCCGTGGCGGGCGAAGCGCGCGTCATGTTCATCCGGGGTCAAGGTTGATGAATGCAGCCCCATCCCGCCCACGAGCCCCCGCGCGCGCAGCGACAGGAAAAACCCGGATTTCAGATAGTCGCGGGCCCGGTTGGGCACTTCGGCGAAATGGTCGGGGATGTCGCCGCCATCAGTGGCGCGAAAGACCTGCGATTGCAGCAGAACCCCCTCGCGCAGCGCGACATGCAGCACCGAGAGGTCCTTGGTCCCCAGTGCATCGGTCGCGTATTGATGCATCCATTCCGGATCGAGGCCATCCTGCTTGAGCAGAAAGCGCGACAGCAACGCTTCTACCGAGGAAAAATCAAAGCCCACGCCATAGGTGAACCCATCATAGTGGAACTCGGATTTCAGGAAATCCGAAAAGATCGTGATGCGCTTGTCGAGGTCGGGTTCCTCGCGCACGCGGGCCATCATCTGAATCGCGTCAAACATACCAGCACCAGAATCGCCAGTAGGCAGCATAGTCCGGGACAGGAGCGTATCAAAACGATCCTGCCCCGGTTTTGCAGAATGCATTCACGCATCGGGTTCGGCAGCGCTGCCCACGCTGCTGCAACAGGGCATCCGGACCTGCGCCACCGTCATTTCGCTGCCATGGCGGCCTCGCGCAGAGTCGTCATCAACTGGGTCAGCAGGTCCTGCGCGGTTACATCTGTCAGATTGCCGGCATCATCGAACACCTTTGCAGGCTGCGCGACCAGCACTTCGGGCCGCGTCAGGACCTGCGCGCCATGCGGGACCAGCATCAGGCGCAACGCAAATTGGGTGCGCTCGCCCCCGGCACGCCCTGCCGCCGCTGACACCAGCGCCACCGGCTTGTCCACCAGCGGTGACCCGCCATCGCGGCTGATCCAGTCGAGCGCGTTCTTCATCACGCCGGGCGGGGCTTTGTTGTATTCGGGGCAGGCGATCACTACGGCATCTGCGGATGCGATCTGTTCCTTCAGCGCGGTGACCTCGGGCGGCATCCCCTGTGCTTCCAGATCCTGATCGAACAGCGGCAGGCGCAGATTGCCTTCGGCAAATTCGGCATTGGCACAGGCGCGGGCCGCGGCCAGCATCAGTTTCCTGTTCCACGACTCCTTGCGCAGGGACCCGCACAATCCCACCAGTTTGAAATCCGACATCTGTTCTCCTTTATTTGCCATGCCCGTGACCTATGCCAATGCGATGCAAAGGCAATCGGACAGCTTGCACAGCGCGCGCGAATGACTGATGCTCCGGGGCGATACGGATACAGGCACATCGGAAAGGCACTTGAATGACACAGCGACATGGCGGGCAGATACTGGTCGATCACCTCAAGGCGCAGGGCGTGCGGCGGGTGTTTTCCGTTCCGGGCGAAAGCTTTCTGGCCGCGCTGGACGGGTTGTATGAATCCGGCATCGAGAATGTGGTCTGCCGCCACGAAGGCGCCGCCGTCATGATGGCCGAGGCGCATGCCAAACTGACCGGCCAGCCCGGCATCGCCTTTGTGACACGCGGGCCGGGGGCGACCAATGGCTCTGCCGGGGTGCATGTGGCGCAGCAGGATTCGACACCGCTGATCCTGTTTGTCGGCCAGATCGACAATCGCCACCGCGACCGCGAGGCGTTTCAGGAGGTGAATTACCGCGAGTTCTTCAAGCCCATCGCGAAATGGGCCGCCGAGGTCGATCATACCGAGCGCCTGCCCGAATACCTCAGCCGCGCCTTTCATCAGGCCCTGTCCGGGCGGCCCGGTCCGGTGGTGCTGGCGTTGCCTGAAAACATGCTGTCGGCGCAGGCGGATGTGCCCGACATCGCGCCCGTCGCGCCGACTCCGCCATCAGTGTGCAGCGAACAGCTTGATGCGGTGCTGGAAAAGCTGTGCAAGGCCGAACGCCCGCTGGTGATCGCGGGCGGGTCCGTCTGGTCCAGCGATGCGGCCGCCGGGCTGGCCCAGTTTGCGGAGAGTTTCGGTCTGCCCGTCTGTGCCACATTCCGGCGCATGGACCGGATCGACAACCGCCACCCCAATTACGCGGGCGATCTGGCCGTGGGCATGAACCCCAAACTGGCAAAACGGCTGCGCGAGGCCGATTGCCTGCTGGCCCTGGGTGCGCGTCTGGGGGATATCGCAACCGGCAGCTATGAACTGGTCGACCCGGCGGCACCGGGCAAGACCATCATCCATATCCACCCTGACCCGAATGAACTGGGCCGCGTCTTTCGCCCCGATCTGGGGCTGGCCGCCCCGGCGGTCGATGTGATCGCCAAACTGTCACGCCGCACGGCGCCCGACCGCCCGGACTGGAGCGGTTGGACCAAGGCCGCGCGCGCCGACTATCTGGACTGGGTCACCCCGCGCGAGACGCCCGGCGCGGTCAAGCTGGAACAGGTCATCCACCAATTGTCCGAGCATCTGCCCGACAATGCGATTGTGACCAATGGCGCGGGCAATTTCGCGGCCTTCCTGCATCGCTATCTGCGCGCGCGGGCCTTTCCGGGTCATCTGGCACCCACATCGGGCTCGATGGGCTATGGCTTTCCGGCGGCGATTTCGGCCAAGCTGGAACACCCCGACCGCCCCGTGATCTGCTTTGCGGGCGATGGCTGTTTCCAGATGACATTGAACGAGATGTCCACGGCGCGGCAATACGGGGCCAATGTCATCACCATTGTCTGCAATAACGGGCAATATGGCACGATCCGGATGCATCAGGAAAAGACCTATCCGGGGCGGGTCAGCGGCACGCAGATGTTCAACCCCGACTACGCGGCCTTTGCGCGGGCCTACGGTGCGCATGGCGAACGGATCGAGCGGACCGAGGATTTCCTGCCCGCCTATCTGCGCGCGCTGGAGGCCGGGTGCCCCGCCGTGATCGAGCTGGTTCTGGACCCTGATGCGCTGTCACCGGGGCTGACCGTGGCCAGCGCGCGGGCGCTCGCCAAGGCGTAGCGTTGTGCAGCATGTGCCGCGTCGCGATGGCTTTTGGCGGCGCGGGGGCCGTTACGCCAGACGCGCGCGCTGCACGGCAAGGATACCGGCCATGATGACCAGCACGCCCACGACGTCCATCGCCCCCAGCGCCTCTCCCAGCAGCAGGGCCGCGACGGCGACCCCGAAAAACGGGTTGAGGAAATGAAAGCTTGCGGCGCGCACGGCCCCGATCCGGCCCACCAGTGCGAACCAGACCCATGTCGCGGCCAGCCCCGGCACCAGCACCGTGTAGCTGAACGCGCCCACCAGCCGCCAGGTCCATGTCACTTCGGGCACCTCGAACACCAGTGCCGGGAAGATCAGCACTGCTGATCCCACCAGCATCTGCATTCCCACGATCATCAGCAGGTTGCCGCCCGCGCCCGTGGCCCCGCGCACGGCCATTGTTGCGATGGTCAGCGACATCACGCCCAGCACGCACAGCACGACGCCCAGCATGTCCACCCCGCCGCCCAATCGCGCCCCCATGATCAGCCCGACGCCGACAAACCCCGCAACCAGCCCCGCCACCCCAAGCGGGCGCAGCCGTTCGCGCAGGATCAGCCAGCTTGCCAGCCCCACCATCAACGGCATGGTCGAGGCGATGATCGCGGCAAGCGAGGCCTCGATCGTCTGCATGGCCACGAAGTTCAGCCCCAGATAAAGCGCGTTCTGTGCAATCCCGAACAGCACGACCGCGCGCCACTGGCCTGCCGTCAGATGCCAGCTCTGGCCCAGCGCTCGGGCAATCGCCACGCCGATCAGCCCCGAGATCAGGAAGCGCAGGCTGAGCGAGTACAAGGGCGGCGCATCCGCAACGATCATCCGCGCCGAGGTAAAGGCCGAGGACCACATCAGAGCAAAGGCCATTCCCATGGCCAGCGCGCGCCAGTCCATGCTGCCGATCATGCGTGCCACGGTTGCGCCCCTTCCCGTCCCGGACCGCGCCAGAAGCGCCACATCAGCAGCAAGGCCGCCACGCTCAACCCCACGACCAGCCCGGCCCAGATCCCTTCGCCGCCATAGCCCATATGAATGCCCAGCAGATAGCTTGTCGGCAGGCCCGCGCCCCAGTAGCTGAAAGCGGCGATATACATGGGCACGCGCGTATCCTGCACCCCGCGCAACAGCCCCATCGCCATCACTTGCGCGCCATCGGCAAGCTGGAACAACGCCGCCACAATCAGGAACGAAGCCCCGATCGTGATGATCTGCGCCCGCGCGGGTTCATCAGGCGACAGGAACAGCCCCACCAGCAACGGCCCAGCCGTGAAATAGACGATCATCGTTACCAGCGCGAAGCTGATCGAGACCGCGACGGCTGTTGCCGCGCCAGAGCGTAACGCGGCCTGATCGCGCTGGCCGCGCGCGCGGCCCACCAGCACTGTGCCTGCGTTCGACAGGCCCAGATGAACCATGAACAGCATTGCCGTAATCTCGACCGCGATCCCATGGGCCGCCAGTTCATGCGTGCCGATCCAGCCCACCATTATCGCCGTCGCCGTGAACAGCCCGGATTCGGCGACCAGTGCCACCCCGATGGGCCAGCCCAGCCGCCAGACCTGTCCCATTGCCTGCCAGTCGGCCCGCCAGAAGCGCTGGAACAGCGTGTAGCGGCGCAGATCCGGCAGGGTGGCGCAGTAAAGCGCCAGCGCGCCTGCCGTCGTCAGGCTGACGATGATCGTGGCAATCGCCGCCCCGCGCACGCCCAGATCGGGCACGCCCAGATTGCCGAAGATCAGCACCCAGTTCAGCCCGATATTCAGCACGACCGCACCGACAGTGATCCAGAACGCCACCTGCGTGCGCCCGAGTGCGGCGAGATAGTTCTTCAGCACCATCACGATCAGCGCAGGCACCAGCGAGAATCCGAGGATGCGCATGTAATCCTGCCCCAGCGGCACGACATCTTCGGGCTGGCGCAACAGTGTCAGCAGCGCGCCCGAGAACCAGAAGAGCGGCAATGCCGCGATACCAAAGCCGATGGACAGCCACAGCCCCATGCGCGTGGCGCGGCGCACTTCGGTTTCCTGTCCCGAGGCGGCGGCCGTGGCGACCATGGGCATCACGGCATTTGCGAAACCCGTGCCAAAGGTAAAGACGGCAAAGAACAGCGCGGCCCCGATCACACCTGCGGCCAGATCGACCACGCCATACCAGCCCAGCATGATCGTGTCGGTCAACGCCAGCATGAACTGCGCCAGATGGCTGCCGGCAAGCGGCAGGCCTAGGCTCAGGACGCGCTTGAGATCAGCGCGGAAGGTGACGGGTAGCAGGGCCATTCCGCCCGGTTACTCGCTGCGCCGGGGCGCGGCAAGATGGCTCAGAACATTTTTAACATGTTCAGTGCCAGCAGCAGCACAAGCAGCCCTGCCAGCCCCTCGATCACGGGCATGACCAGCCGCAGCCGTGCCATCCGGTCCAGCCGCGCCAGCGCGCCCTCGCGGGCCAGAACGGCGGTGGCGGCAACGCTCATCGTGACGGCTGCGGTGCCCAGCGCCATGAACAGGACCGCGGCGATCCCCTGCCAGATCAGCCCCATCCGCCATGTCAGGATCAGCACGAACAGCGCGCCTGTGCAGGGCCGGATCGCGATGGCGCCCACCAGCAGGACCGTGTCGCGCCAGCCGCGAAGGGCCGTGACCTCATGCAGGCCGGGGGCGTGGCGATGCCCGCATTCGGGGCAGGCGTCATGTGCGTGCATATCGGGCGGCCCGCCCACACCGACAGGCGCGAGCTGCGCGCTGTGCTGCCGGGCAATCCGCCGGGCGGCGCGCAGGACCAGCCACAGGCCGATCAGCGCGATGGCCACAAGGCTTGCGCGTTCCAGCCAGATATCGCCGGTCATCTGCAGCGCCTCGCGCGAGGCATCGAACAGCAGCACCCCGCCATAGACCAGCGCGATCGCACTCACGCCTTGCATCAGCGATGCAGCCAGCCCCACACCGACCAACCGCCCCAGCCCGACCGGCACGCCCGCGCCGTAAGCCCCGATCAGGAACTTGCCATGGCCCGGCCCGACGGCATGGACAAACCCGTAGCCGAAACACAGCCCCCAGAAGGCCGCCAGCGCGCCCGGCTCGCCCGCGCGCAGGGCGCGCAGTCCCTGCGCCATCCGGTTCTGCAATTCGCGCTGCGTGTTCAGTGCCCAGTCGCTGATCGCGGACAGCCCGCCCGTGGCCCAAAGCGTCAGGCCAAGCGCGACCACCAGCAGCGCGAGGATGATCAGCGTTCGTCGCAAACCAGACGGACCTCTTCGGAAAACAATTCGCCGACGGCGGGGAAATTCGCCTCGATATCCTGCCCGGCGCCCAGCAACTCATCAAGCGCGTCCTGCAACCGGGATTCGGCCGCGTCCCAATCGGGTTCGAATATGCGCGCGGTGCAATCCTCGCGCCCGCGCAACTCAGGCTGCCCGACGATGCCGTAGGACGTGTAATA
>PWWF01000018.1 GCA_003561595.1 Paracoccaceae bacterium
CCGCCCAGCACATCGACCTGCACGGCATAGACGCCAAAGCGGGGCGGGTGCAGCCCGGCAATCGACATGTTCGCCGTCGGATAGCCCAGGTCGCGCCCGCGCTTTTCGCCATGCAGCACTTCCCCTTCGATCCGGTGCCAATGGCCCAGCATGGCTGCCGCGTCACGGGGCCGCCCCTCGGTCAGCGCCGTGCGGATCGCGGTCGAGGAAAAGACATGCGCGCCATCGGCCAGAAGCGGCGCGATCGTGACCTCGAACCCCAGTTCGCGGCCAAACGCGGCCAGATCGCTGGCCGTGCCCGACCGTCCCTTGCCAAAGCAGAAATCCGCGCCCACGACGACATGCCGCACCCCCAGCCCCTGGGCCAGAACATTGCGCGCGAAATCCTCGGCGCTCAGACCGGACAGCTGCGCGTCAAAGGGCAGTTCATACAGATATGCGACCCCCAGCCGCGCCAGCCGGTTGGCGCGCGCCTCGCGGTTCATCAGCCGGAAGGGCGGGCTGTCAGGGGCGAAGAACTCGCGCGGATGCGGTTCGAACGTCACGATGCCAAGGGGCATGTCCGGGCGGCGCGCCAGATCGATCACGCGCTGGTGGCCCTGATGCACGCCGTCGAAATTCCCCATCGCGACAGAGGCGCCCTGCATATCACTCACAGGGGGGTGCCAATGGTCGGTAATCTGCATCTGCCCCCTTTTGGGGCGCAGTGCACCGCCCCGGCGTCAGTCGAACTTGCGGCTGGGCGCGAGCACGGTCGCCTCGCCCTTCAGGACTGTCGTATCACCCACGCGCGCGCGACAATCAAGAGTGACGCGGCGCTTGGCATAATCGATGCTTAGCACCGTGACTTCGGCAGTCACGACATCGCCGGGGCGCACCGGGGCGAGGAATTTCAGCGACTGGCCCATATAGATCGTGCCATGGCCCGGAAGCTGTTCACCGATCACGGCAGAGATCAGCCCCGCTGTCAGCATCCCATGCGCGATGCGCCCTTCGAAAATGGTGTCCTGCGCGTAGGCCTCGTCCAGATGCACCGGGTTGCGGTCGGTCGATACCTCGGCAAACATCTCGATATCGCGGTCGGTGATTTCCTTGCGCAGATGCCGGGACATGCCGATTTCCAGATCCTCGACGCAGATCGTGCCGCGCGGGAAATTATCGTTCGCTCCAGTATCCAGCATCGTATCGTCCTTTCTGTCCAAGCCCGATTCCCGATCTTTTTGCAGCGCAGCATTACCCGAAACACGCCGGTCTGGCAACAGGCGTGCGCAACAATAATACCAAAGGCGGATATTTGTGGCAATTATATTGCCAAGCTATCGCAGGTGTCCCATCGCGAATCCCGGGTGAATGCCCTGTTCCTCGGCCCAGGCGTGCAGCTTGTCTGCATCCGGCGCCTCGGCATCCGCGCCAAACTGGTCCGCGGCCAGCCCGCCCGTGATGAACAGCGTATCGCACCCTTCGGCAATCCCGCCCGAGATATCGGTCGCGATACCATCCCCGATCGCGATGATCCGCTCATCCGAAAAGCGCAGCCCGGCATTGACGGCCACGCGGCGCGCCAGATCATAGATCGGCGGGTGCGGCTTGCCGAAATAGAGGCTCTCGCCCCCCATCTCGTCATAAAGCTGCGCCAGCGCGCCCGCGCAGTAGATGCGCGTGTCGCCGTAATCGACCACGATATCGGGATTGGCGCAAAGCAGCTTCAGCCCGCGCGCCTTGGCGGCCAGAAACCGGCCTCGATAGTCTTCGGGCGTCTCGGTTTCATCCTCGAACAGGCCCGTGCAGACGATGCCTTCGGCGCTCTCGAAATCGACACGCTCGATTTCCGGGTGATCGGCCATCCAGTCGGGCAGATCGGTGAAGAACGGATCATCCTTGGCGGGGCCCAGATGCCAGACGCGTCGCCCGACAGCGCCCATGACCATCCCTTCCTGCGCGGCATCGCCCGATGTGGCAATCGCGTCATAGGCGTCGCGCGACAGCCCCATCTCATCCAGACGCTGTTGAATGGCCCGGACCGGGCGCGGTGCGTTCGTGACCAGAACCACCCCGCCGCCCGCTTGCCGGAACTCCTGCAGCGCGGCCTGCGCGGCGGGATAGATCGCCAGCCCGTTATGCACGCAGCCCCACAGATCGACCAGCGCAAGCTCGTAATTCGCACTGATCTCGGCGAAACTCTGGATCAGGCGGGTCACAGGGACAGCACCGGAATGATCTGTTTCTTGCGGCTCATGACGCCGGGCAGCACGACCTGATCGCCCTCGACGGTCACGTTGAAGGATTTCTCGGTCACGGCCTTGACGGTGTCGCTGGGCACCAGCAGCGTCGCTTCTTCCTGCAGGATGTCGATGACAAACAGCATCACCTCATCCGCGCCATCTGCGGCGGCGACCTCGGGCATGGCGGCGATCAACTCATCCTTGCGGGCCAGCACCTGCGCGGGGGCGGTGGTTTCCAGAACCGAAATGCGGAATGTCTTGTCGCCGACACTGTATTTCTTGGCGTCCATCTTCAGCAATTCTGCCGCCGAAAACCGCGAGACATCGGATTTCGCGGCAAACATGGCGGCGGCCAGTTCGCCGATATCGACGCCCAGATCCTCGGCCAGCGCATGGGCGACGGCGCGATCTTCCTGCGTGGTGGTGGGCGAACGGAATTCCAGAGTATCCGACAGAATGCAGGACAGCATCAACCCCTTGATCCCGCGCGGCGCCTGCGCCAGATGCTTGCCGATCAGCGAGAACATGATCGTCGCCGTGCAGGCCAGCGGGCGGATGGTGATGTCGATGGGGGCCTTGGTCTCTAGCCCGCCGACCAGTTTGTGGTGATCGATGATCGCGCGGATATCGGCCTTGTTGATCCCCTCGGGCAGCTCGGCGGGGTTGTTGGTGTCCACGATCACGACAGGCGTGCCCTCGGGCAGGTCGGTCAGGATGTCGGGGCGCGCGAACCCCCAGTGGTCCAGCACGAACGCGGCTTCGGTATTGGGCTCGCCCAGCAGCACGGCCTGGGCCGGGGTATCTTGCACCTGGGTCAGATACCATGCCCAGATCAGCGGCGATCCGGTCGAA
>PWWF01000328.1 GCA_003561595.1 Paracoccaceae bacterium
ATCCTTGATAGGACGCGAGAGGAGTTTCACGGGGACACGATTCTGATCGGTGGCCCGCCATGTCAGGCATACTCGCTCGCTGGACGCTCCCGAAATCGCGGCAAGGAGGATTACGTTCCGGAGAAGGACGATCGACACTATCTCTATCGTGAATACGTCCGCATCCTCGACCGCCTGCGCCCCGCTGCCTTCGTGATGGAAAACGTTAAGGGCATGATCTCTAGCCGGGTTGACGGCGGGGGTATTTTCCAGCGCGTCCTTGAGGACCTCGCGGGGGCCGGTGACGGCTATCACTTACTCCCGCTGGCGCAGCCGCGCGGGACCGAGCCCTTCAGGGGCAAGGACTTCCTCGTCCGCGCCGAAGAGCACGGTATTCCGCAAGCACGTCATCGTGTCTTTGTGGTCGGACTGAGGCACGACATTTCCCCTCCAAATGACGGGGCGCCGCTTCTGAGACATGCTATGAAGTCCGTCTCGGTTCTCGATGTGATCGGTGATTTGCCGCGTCTGAGAAGCGGCTTGAGTCGCGGAGATGATCCAGGGGCGTGGCGCGATGAAGTGCTGCGTCAGGCGGGCGCGATCCTCAAGTCGCGAAAGGTGACGCAATCTGTGCGGGCCCGCGTGGGCACCCTGCTAACCGATGGGCTCGCTCGCGATACGCTGCGTTCTGATCAGAGGCGAACAGGTCATGACCCACAGGTCGATGCTGAACTTGCAGATTGGCTCACGGACGACAATCTCGATCGTGTCCTGCATCACGAGACCCGCGGTCATATCCCCGAAGACTTGGGCCGCTATCTCTATGCAGCAACATATGCGGATATCATGCAGGCATCCCCGAAGCTCTCTGGATTTCCGGAATTCTTGCAGCCCGAACACCGGAACCGCGCGTCAGGTGATTTCGCAGATCGATTCCGCGTCCAGCTAAGTCACCGCCCATCCAGCACAGTGACAAGCCATATTTCAAAGGACGGCCACTATTTCATCCACCCTGATCCGCGACAGGTGCGCTCACTCACTGTGCGCGAGGCGGCGCGGCTACAAACCTTCCCGGACAACTATTTCTTCTGTGGCCCGCGCACGGCGCAATATCATCAGGTAGGAAATGCAGTTCCGCCGTTTCTCGCTCTTCAGATCGCGCGAGTGATCCGGAGCATTTTGTCAGGCGATTGACTACTCCCCAACCTTCGTTACACGCTCCGCGAAGCCATCGGCCTCGAGCCTTTCCAGAACCTCCATGGCGATAGCGCACTGCTTCTCGGATGGCAGGCGATCGGGTATCCTGCTGCAGGTCTCGAGTATCCCGACCTCCTTTGGTGTCATAAGCCGATGCGCTTTGCCCCAATCGAGAGCACCTTGCCAGAACGACGAGCCGAGGTTTACCACCGTTGATTGGGCCTCGATTCCGGTAGTCACTGCCTTCTTCTTCCGCTCATCATCAACCGTGGTGGCGGCTTCGGCGGGTGTGAGCAGATAATCATTCAGGTCGGATGAATACTCCAAATCCCGCTGTTGCATTTGCGCCCAGCAGGCCTGTTTCTTGGCCCATTCGCTCATGTTTCGAACGCCTTCAGGCGGATGAGTGATGACATCGTGGGCTTCCGCCGCTGCAAGAAGGAAGGCATTCTCGACATGGGTGGGCACAGATTGCTGCCGCCAAATCCGGTCCAGGTCGACAAGCCTCTCTCGGCAATCCATGTCGTAGGCCACTTTGGCCATCGAATAGGTCACGATGTTCGCCCTGTAACCACCTTCATACCAAGGCTGTTGCGGCACGGCCTTCTCCAAGCGTCGGAAGATGATGGCCTTTGCTATCATCCGCCTGAACCACGTCTCGTCAAAGCGTACATCGGATTTCTTCCACTCCTTGGCGATTTCCCTCTGGAAGGCCACAAAGTTTTTCTGCGCCCCCTGGCTGACCACATGCGGCAGCCCAGCCCATGAGTTCTCGAACTTCGCAAGATCTGTCTTGGTGAAGTACTGCGAACGGGGATACTCGAGATCAAATTTCTTTCGTTCCGCATCTGTGCGGCGCCCGCGTTCGTCCGGATATTGCCCGCGTGCCCGTTCGTAGAACCACTTCGTCTCCTGATAGGAGCTTTCGCCTTTGGGAGCGAGAATGCGGCGGGAAAACTCCTGCAAGCGCATCTGAAACGGATGGTTGGACGCCAGATCGGCATCGCTCACCTTGTTCTGACTATTCGCATAGAGTGAGATGTTTGGGATCACCTCTTCTGCTGCCTCTGGCGGGACGACGTTTAGTTTCATCTGGACATAGACGTCATCCAGCCGCGCTTTGGGGCGCTTTGGGCGTTGCCTGCGGGACGCATGGATGGACGCCGTGGTCTGTCCGCCATTCACGATCTGCAGATTGTCGGCGGAAACGAGAACCGGCCCATCCTCGGTCTGCCTGATCTGCACATCGTCGGCGGTAGCCGTTATTCCGTTGTTATAGGCGAAAAACATCTCGGGCTGATCCTCGAGCGTATCCCGGATGCCTCGGTTCACCTTGCCACGTGCCTGGAGGAAACTGCGCACATTCGCTTCGAGCAGGCGGGTTCCCCATTTTTCGTAGATTTCGCCGAGTTGGCTGCCCCGCATGACGGCGACGTAGCTTTCGAGAGCAGCATCGCCCATGGATGCCCTCAGGACAGGGATCGCGCCGCCGAAATCCTTCT
Organism: Paracoccaceae bacterium; assembly: GCA_003561595.1. Classification (GTDB taxonomy): domain Bacteria; phylum Pseudomonadota; class Alphaproteobacteria; order Rhodobacterales; family Rhodobacteraceae; genus Roseinatronobacter. The sequence goes on from PWWF01000328.1 coordinate 2,679, forward strand.
CGAAGTCGATCAGGAGATCCTCTCGGGTCTGACCTGACCGGACGTACTTCTCGATGCGTGCGAGATCCCAGACGGTATAGGTCACCGGTTTTTCGTCAATCTTTCCGGCAGGCAGACCATCGGCCTTCGCGCGCTTTTCCGCGTTTGTCACGAGGATCAGCTTGATCTTCGTAATGCTCGACCACGTGGTATCGATAAGGTCAGAGAGCATGAAGCCGGGGCTCGTCTCTTCAAGTTGCTCTCGAAACTCCCCGTCCCGGGCATGCCGTAGAAAACCGACGAGCCGATTGAAGCGAGACTTAAGGTCATCCGCTCGGAACAAGCGCACATCTTCGGTTGCCGAGAAATCACAAAGTATCAGGCTGAGAATGCCCTGTGCTTCTCGTGGATCGCC
>PWWF01000014.1 GCA_003561595.1 Paracoccaceae bacterium
GCGCGCTTTCATCGGGAAAGACCGCCTCGGCCACCCGCTGGGCATAATCCGTCCCCTCTTCCAGATGGCGCAACTGCACCCGCCCGCGCAGCTCTGCCTCGGGCGCGCGGACCAGGCTCAGATCGCCCTCGGCCCGGCGCACCAGATCGGCGCGGCCCAGCGCAAGGGGCACCCCCTCGCCGCGCATGCGGAACACCAGCTTGCCCGCGCGCTCCGCCACCTCGACCCCGTAGGCCAGCATCAGCGATTGCAGCATCGCGCGCGGCGTGTCGCCCGAGGGCACGGCAAAGCCGCGCACCACGCCATACACGCCGCGCACATCCACATCACCCACGCCCGCGCGCGCACAGATCGCCGCGATCAGCGCATCCAGCGGCACCGCCGTCGCGCGCCCTGTGATCCAGTGCCCCCGCGCCCAGTTCTCGCCATCCGACCACAGTGCGCGATTGCCGGGAAACCACGGATAGGGCCGCGCATCCCAGGCCCAGACATGGGCGCGCGCCATATCGACCATGCGCCCGTCATAGATCTCTGACACGGGGTTGTTCGCCGGATCGGCCCAATAGGCATTGACCGCGCGGATATACTGCATCTGGATCGTGTCATCGCGCCACCCGCGCGAGAAATAGGGCATAAAGCTCTCGGATGATTTCGGGTCCAGAAAGACATTGGGCTGATTGGTGCCCCGGTCGATGGCCGCGCAGCCGTATTCCGTGAACCAGAACGGTTTGGAGCGCGGCTCCCACGCGGTCGGGGTCTCATGGCGCACACCGCCCACGCGGTCGTGATGGTCATTCTCCCACCAGCGGCGCAGGTCCTTGTAGCGCCAGATCCAGTCCTCGGCCCATTCACTTTCATCGACAATCGGCGTGCGGATCTGCGCCTGCCGGTCGCGGTCCGAGGCATAGAACCAGTCATACCCCTCACCCCCCGCGACATTGGCACGCAGGTAATCGAGATTGTAGATCGAGCCCCAATGCGCATCGGCATGATCACTGCCATCGCGCCAGTCCGAGAGCGGCATGTAATTGTCGATACCGATGAAATCGATATTCTCATCCGCCCATAGCGGGTCGAGATGGAAGAAACGATCACCCGCATCCGTGATATAGCCGAAATATTCCGACCAGTCGGCGGCATAGGTGATCTTTGCCTCCGGCCCCAGAATGGCGCGCACCTCCGCCGCCAGCGCAACCAGCGCCGCCACAGCCGGGAAGCTGTTATTCGGCCCGCGTATCTGCGTCAGGCTGCGCATTTCTGACCCGATGCAGAACGCATCCACCCCGCCCGCGGCCTTGCACAGCGCCGCCTGATGCAGGATGAAGCGGTTGTAGCGCCAGGCAGACGGGCCGGAATAGCTGATCGACGTGCCGTTGATGCTGAAATCACTCGCCTGCGCCGTGCCGAAAAACGCGGCGACCTCGGCCTCGGCGGCGGGGGTGCCGTCGGGGCTGCCGGGCTGGCCGGGGGCCTTTTCGGTGGTGATGCGCCCGCGCCAGGGCAGGACCGGCTGGCTGTCGGCCTCGGACCACGGGTCGGGCAGGCTGTTGCCCTCCAGCACCTCCATCAAAATGAACGGGTAATAGACCACCCCCTGCCCGCGCGCTTTCAGCGCCGCAATCGCCTGCAGGACCGAGGCATCGGAAGGCGTGCCACCATAGATAGGCCGCCCGTCCGCGCGCGCGATCTGCGGGGTTTGCGCCGCACTGCGCCCGGCCACGGACCAGGGCAGGTCAGGCGCCACGCGGTCGGAATATTCGACCTTGGGCTCAATCCGGCATTCCCCCGCCCGCAGGTCCGAGCCGAACCAGGACACGATCATCAAGGCCGAGCTGCACTGCGGCAATTCCCGTTCCAGAGCGTCGAGCGAGGCTTCCAGATCCGTCACGCCCAGCGGGTTGTTCACGTTCATCACCTGATCGGCAGGGTTGGTGATATCGGCCACGGCTGCATTGGCCGGTGCCGCGCCCCCGCCCGATGGCCCGCGCACCTGCACTGTCTGCGTGGCCAGCGTGAAATCGCCCGATCCGGGCATCAGCGCAACGGCCTGCACATCGGCGGCCATGCCCGCATCGGGCAGCGGGCGGATGACCTCGAAGCTCAGTTGCGGCACGCGGTTGCCATAGGCGCCAAGCTCCAGATCCTCGATCACGACATAGGCAATGCCGCGATAGGCAGGCACGCGGCCCGGCCCCTCGACCGCCTCGATCAGCGGGTCGGGCAACTGGTCATCGCTGCCGGTATAGACGCGCAGGTTCAGATCGGCAGGCGCGATTTCCTGCCCGTCGGCCCAGATGCGCCCCACCCCCTGGATCGGCCCTTCACAAATCGCTACAGCGACCGAGATGGAATAGCTGTATTCGCGCACCCTGGGCTGTGGCGCGGATTTGCTGCCGCCCCCGCCCGAGGTGCTGACGCGCTCGCGAAAATCGCTGGACCAGATCACCTGACCGCCCAGACGCACCCGCCCCCAGGCCAGCGCGAGGGGGGTGCCCTCGCTCGCACCGGTGATGCGCAACTGGTCGATGCGCCCGCGTTCCACCACCTGAGAGCCCCCGCCCATCAGCCGCTGGTCGATCACGCTGCCCAGCGTCGCGCCCACGGCCCGGCCAATGACCATGCCCGACAGCCCCAGCACCGCACCGCCGAAATTCGCCCCGATCGAGGCCCCCACTGCCGAGAGAACCAATGTTGCCATGCGCCGTCACTCCATTCCTTGGGGGCGCGGGGGAAAGGCGAACCGCGCCACGATCCGCCGCGCCCAGGGGCGCGACAAGGGGGCCTCGATAATGCCGGCGCGCGGGCAGGCATGGATAAACCCGGCCCCGCCCTGCGTCTGGATGCCCAGATGCTTGGCCAGCGCGCGGGGTTGCAGGCGAAACAGCAGCACATCGCCGTCGCGCGGCACTGCAACCGGGTCCAGATGGCGGGCCAGCGCCTGCCACAGCAGCTCGACCGCGCCCGCCTCATCCCAGGCAGGCGTATAGGGCGGCAGGGATGCGGGTTCGGACCCGTAGCGCGCCACCCAGATGCCCCGGATCAGGCCCAGACAATCCGCGCCCGCGCC
>PWWF01000406.1 GCA_003561595.1 Paracoccaceae bacterium
CAGTTCGGCCAGCGAATAGCCCAGCTCCCTGGCGAATGCTTCCACCTTGGCGCGGGCCTCTGCCTTCTGCCGGTCCTCATAGGTGGTGATCGCCTTGGCGACGTCTTTCTGCAATTTGCGCAGCTCGCTGGGCGACAGCGCCTCGAGATCGAAATCAGCCATGCGGTGTTTTCCGTGTCCTGAATGATTCCGCAAAGCAGCTTGTATCGGCATGGCCCCGCAACTCCCGGCGGGCGAGGGCAGGGGTGGCGGAAGTCTGTGATCTGCTGGCTCTGCCGCCAAAGACGTGCCGGGCTTGGGTTCTGAACGGCCATGTTGGCAAGGTGACAGGGTCTGGCATGGGCTCCCCGCGCATCTCTGTCTCCTGGGCCATCCCTTCGACTGACAATCCCCTAATCCCGTTCGGCCTCCTGCGCGCAACCCCGCGTCAGCCCGGGCCGTGTTGCCCCTTTGGGGCTGCCCGCGCCACCCCGGTCCTCTGGGGGTTTCCGGTGGCCGTTCCGTCCACCGTGCACGCGTCACCCGACGGGGTTTTGTCCTCGGTCTTGTCGAAGGGACGGTCCCGAAGACAGGACACAGAAGGAAGCCTACCATGCGAGACACATCGTCATCCTCGCCGGCAACATTGGCCAGAAACCCGAAGCCCGCACCACGCAAGGCGGCACCAAGGTCACCAATTTCAGCCTTGCCACCTCCCGCCCCCGACTCTCGGAAGGTCGCGTGCTGCGCGATGAGAACGGCTACCGGGTCATGGACACGGAATGGCACCGCATCACCTGCTGGGGCGGTCTCGGCAAGACGGTCGCGGAGCACTGTGAAAAGGGCATGAAGGTGCTCGTCCACGGCCGTATCCACTACACGAAATGGACCGATGCAGCAGGCAATGACCGCTACGGCTGCGAGATCATCGCCGAGAAGGTCGACTTGCCTCGAGCCGCCCGAAATCGGCCGAGAGTGAAAACCCCGAACTGGTCGACCGCGACGACGAGATCCCGTTCTGAAAAGAACGGGGCCTCCCCCTCAGGCCCGGCGGGGAAACCCGCCGGGTTCAGCCGATCTCCGGACAGATGTGACCAATGTGGCAAGGCTGAACCTTAGTGCTCGATTTGGATCCGGGAAGATGGTCAGCGACTATTCTGCTCGCCTGCTCGTTTCACAGGTCAAATTACGAAAGCGGACGGATCAAATGCTGTCAGCGCCCATAATTTATCAACGGCCGTTGCAGCTCATCTATCAAATTCGGCCGTGTCCATGCCGAAATCGTCGACGAGCGCCTTAACTTCTTGGGCATTGAGCACACCGGGGTGCTTCTTGTGGGCGACGTAGACCCCCTCTAGGGCAAGATCCCATTCCCCGACATAGAAGAACTCTCGATCACCCGACATGTCGATGCCGGCCCGTTCGAGGATGTTGATTTGTTTTTCAAGGAGGTCGATTGCTTCTTTGTCGTCCATCTGGGGCCTTGGTTTTTCTTCGCCCGGCAGGAATACCGGTCATTCTCCGGATGGTGGCACCTCGGCCCATACCAGATATTTGTACTCGCCGCCCTCGCTCAACGCGCGCCGCACGATGTCGCGAATATTCGCAGCAGATCGCTGCGGGTCGAGAAAGATCTGCCATTCTTCCTCATAGCCCGGGCCCGCGTTTGCCAGGAAGTCGTACTCGAAGGTGCGCCCGGTTCGACGGCCGCCCTGAACTCTTACGACCTCCAGCCGCGCAACGCTGTAGCCTCGGGATGCCATGAATTCGTTGAACTCGAGCATTACGCTTGAGGGCTCAACATACACGAATTTGCCAGCTTCGAGTTGTTCCAGCATTTCTTCAAACTCTTCGCGCATGTTCACTCCAATGGCCTGATGATCGGGTCGGGTTCATTTTCCGTTTCCCAAAGTGGGCGGTTCCGATTGCTTACAGCGACAACACGCCCCTCCGGACTCAAGAGAACCCAATGCCCGTCCTGTCCAGTCAGCAAGGTCATGTCCTGGCCCCTGTATCGACCACGTCCAGCGACGATGCCGCTGAGATCGGGCCGGGGATTGGCGACGATGTCATCGATTTGCCCGGCAGTGTGCCCTTTTCCTGTGATGTATTCCAGCCCGTCGCCCTTGCGGCCGTGGTCGCCAATCGTATTCCCGCCAGGGGTGGTGAAGGCCTCATCCCGACGTGCCTCGACAATGTTGGGCCCCGCTTCATCCGGGATCGGCGTGGAGATGATGTTGCCGGTAGGATCTTCGACAGGGGGCGAACCCGTGTGGTTCGGCAGGCCAAGCACCTCGGCCGGATAGGTTTCCAGCCACTGGTCGATGCGTTCCGGCGTGAAACCGGGAAGTTCACCCAACCGGCGTTCGCCTTCGGTGAGTTCGGGGAAAACCTCGACCCAGCCTTGGGCAATCGTGCCTTCCTGTAGTCGCAACCGGCCTTCTTCGCATCCGAAACGTCGCGCAGGTCGGCTCCCGTCACCCAAGGCACGGTGTCCGGTTGCGTCAGCGTATTCAGCAGCATCCGGGTGTTGTCAGCAATCACGCGGTCGAGTTGGTCGGCAAAATCGGCCCGCAGGTCGGTATAGCCGGGGAAAAGCGACTTGATCGAAATGCCCGCGCGATAGCCGTACACGGCCCCTTTCTGCCGTGCGAGCACGTACTGCCCGCTGCCACCCTGGCGGAGGAATTCCCGTAGATTGTGCTGCATGGAACCTCCCGCTGACCCGCAGGGTGATTTGTATTGCCATTAAGTTAAAGAGCGATCAACCGACCGTCCGTTACCTCGATCAGCGGTAGTGCTCGCGGATGGTAGCATCAGAGTAAGAGGAGTGCCGGTTTCACGGTGGCGGGTTGAGGACTGGGAGAGTGGCTCCCGGCGCCCGTCGCGGGAGATAGCCGATGGGCGTTGTAGAAATTCTGGATCCGGTCGTACCGGCGCGGGCAGGTGGCTGGAAAGTGGATGTGAGCCGGGGTGAGCGGAACGGGCGGGTGTCGTCCGAATGGTTCAACCGGCCCGATGACGAGCGGTATCTGTCGCTCGACGATCTCTGGGATAATGTGAAAGGCCGGTCGGAGCGCAGCC
>PWWF01000343.1 GCA_003561595.1 Paracoccaceae bacterium
GAGCTGCGCGAGGCCGTGCTGTCGCATCTGATGGCCAATGATCTGCCGCGCGACGAGGTGGTGTTCCACGATCTCGCGGTCGACGAGGCGGAGGACGCGGTCAGGCTGGCTCTGCTGCGCCGGGAGTGGACAGAACATGGGGGTCGTCGTCGGTGATCTTGCCTGTGTTAAGGTTAGCGCATTGCTTGGGGGGCCGCCATGGACGTACGGATTACAATCGAAACTACCTTCGACAATGGGGAGAAGCGCACTCATCAGCTTGAAGGCATTTCTCGACCCTACCGGGTGACCTGTCCAGACGGGATCGGGCTACGCCTTGAGGATGGGAAGAGGATCGTCGAACAGATTCAGCGGGCAGTTCTTTACGACCAGGTCGATGAGATCATGCGAGAAAGTCGAGTATGCCCAGATTGCGCCTCGGTTCGTGCCATTCATGACTATCGCACGCGCGATCTCGACACGCTTTTTGGGCGGGTTCGGGTCAAAGCCGCGCGCTTGCGCCGCTGTTCCTGTGATGCCAGGTCAGCGGCGATGCCCGGCGGACCTATTTCTCCGCTGGCCCATTTCTTTCCAGACCGGGCTACCCCGGAGCTGCAGCGGCTACATGCGGAGCTTGGGTCCCGGCATTCCTTTCGCGAAGCTGCGCGGCTGATGAAAAGCTTCCTCCCCTGCCATCCGCCCCATCACACCACGGTGCGTGACCGGTTGGGAAGAGTCGCCTCGGGGCTCGAGAAAACCCGAAGTGCTTCAGGCGATCACGTTGAAGCTCCGCCCAAAGGTGGTTTGACGGTTTTCCTGGACGGTGCGCATATCCGCTGTCGACCGGAGTATCAGCAGCGACACCTGGATCTTGTGGTCGGTAAGATTGAAAGCCGCAATATGTGTCGACGATTTGGCTTGGTCGCCAATGCGACGGCATCGCCAAGCAGCCGTATGCGAGAAGAGCTGTCAGACTTTGGATGGAAGCCGGGCCGTCTCTTGACAGTAATCTCTGATGGCGAGCTTGCTCTCCCGAACCTCATACGGAATGCCATCGGTGGCGACGGCCAAGTGAAGCATATCCTCGACTGGTGGCACATCTCGATGCGCATTCGACATGTCGAGGCCGCCGTTCAGGGTCTGGTCCAGATACCGGGATTCACTGGAATTCCGGTGCTGTTCCAGCGCCCCGCGAAAAGCCTCCGCTGGTGGCTTTGGCATGGCAGAGCACGGATCGCGGAAACTTATCTGAAGGGTCTCATGCACGATAGCCCCCGCCTTGCGGAAGAACCTCTGGCTGTCCGCACCGCTGCCGCTCGTGTGCAGGCCCGATGCGAGACACTGTACACCTATCTCGCAAACAACATGGACTCCCTCGTCGACTATGGCCGGCGGTACCGTAACGGGCTGCCCATCTCGTCATCTCGTGCCGAAGGATCAGTCGATGACATTGCCAATGCCCGCATGGGAAAGCGCAGAAGGATGCGGTGGTCGCCCAAAGGGGCTCACCGAGTAGCCGTCACAAGGGCCGCAGTTCTCGATGGTCGGCTGACCGTCGCAAACAGAAAACGCGCCGCATGACCACCATGTTCTGTCCACTCCCCCTTCGGATACTGGGCGTATCCTCATGGTCTATGGCTTCATTGTCATCATGTTCGGACCCATGATCAGCCGTTTGATCGACCGCAGCAGCATGAAGGCGCAGATTGTTGTGATCGGCGGGCTGATCGGGGGCTTCGGACTCGCGATCCTGTATACCGATCTGGGTCTGGCGGGGATATTCCTGTCGGCTGCCCTGCTCAGCCTCTCCAGCACGCTGATCGAACCGGCGCGTGCGGCGTTCATCCTGCGACTGAAGGTGGTGCGCGATGTCGGAATGGCCTCTGCGCTTGGCTTGCAGCGTGCGGCTGACAAGTTCGGCCAGATGATCGGCCCGCTCCTGATAGCCGTCATCTTCAGCGCATCAGAGTTGGTCCAGCGGGTGGCTTTTGTTGGCATCTGTTTCGGCATCGCCAGCCTGTTACTGGCGATCCTAGTAATGCTGCGTGGGCATCGCGGACAGCTTGACAACCCCGCCACGCACGACGCGCGCGTAGACACGCATGAATGATACCCTGCGCCAGAACATCGGGGGCGGGCTGCCAACACTGGGCGCCGAACTGGAAATGGTGGTGATCGACGAAGCGGGGGCGTCTGCTTGCGTGGGCGATGGCTACTTCCATGCCCTTGCAGAACGACGCGGCGAAAGCAACCAGACCCGCGTGCAGCACATACAGGGCCGTATCGTTGCGCTGGTGTCCGAGATAGGCGTGAACGGGATCGACAACGGGTTCAACCTGCTTGAAACTGCGCATGCCGTCATCCCGGCAGGGGAATCGGGCCTTGACCATCTGGATGGACAGATGCGCCGCGATCTAAGCGATGTACTGGGCGCGCTGAACCAGCAAGGTCTGAACCTCACGTCACTTGCCCAGCACCCGACCGCCGGAACCGGGCCCGAGCAATATGCGCGCGCCGTTGCGCCCAAATCGGTGTATGGCTACCTCAATGATATTCGCGGCTGGACGCATTCCGCCGGGATCAACGCCAAGGCTCAGAACGGTCCCACAACAGGGGTGGATCTTGGCGAATGCACGCTTGCCCTCAATCTTTTGCTTGCAGCGAGTCCTGCATTTGTCGCGGTTTTTGCCAACAGCCCGTTCGAAGCCGGACAGCGCAGCGGGCTGATGGAAACCCGAATGACCCTGTGGCCGCGCGTGGTTCAAAGCAGCTGCATCCCCGCGGATCGTGCACGGGTTGGTCTGCCGCCGCGTTGGTTTCGTTCGTTGGGCGACTACTTCGCCTGGACGTTCGCGGCGGGCACTGCGATGCATGCGATCCCGTCCGCCAACGGCAGCTACAAGGGCAGCACTGCGCTGTATGTGGTGGGTGACGGACGTCTGAACGCGGGCGATTTCTTTCGCGCTGGGGCTGTGACAGGACGAGAAGTGCAGACGGGCCAGCAGCAGGAGATCGTGCCTTGCGCGGCGCATTTCGACTTCCTGCAATGGTCGAACTTTCTGGATTTTCGCGTGCGGTTTGCGTTTTCCGATCCTGGACCCTCACACGACGAACTTGCCGCGGCATTCACAGAGCCCGCGTTGTTCGAGCGGTTGTTCCGCGACCATGCTGTCAATCTGTATCTGGAAAACCGCTGCGCTGGTGCAACCTTTGCGGATGCCGATCTGGCTGAGCGCGCACCCGGGCAATCGAGTGCCAGTTGCATGATTGCACCAAGTGCGCTGCAGGCCGGTCTGGTGAACGCCGCTCCAGAGCATGGCGCAGGTTTTTGCCGCCGCTGGTCCGTGGAACGGGTGGCATCCCTGCGTGAACGCTCCATCCGGGACGCGCTGACGGTGGCGGATACGGAGCTGCGCGATTTCTGCGCCGAGGTTCTGGAGCTTGCGCGCCAGAACCTGCCCGCGACCCAACGCAGGCATCTGGCCTATGCTGAATGGGTGCTTGAAACCGGCCTGACCGGGGCGCAGCGGGCGCTCGACCAGTTGGCCGCGATCAAGCCCACTGGAAGCCGGATTGATGATCTTGAAACATTGGCACGCAGGCGTGCCGTACTGCCAGCGTGCCCCGATGAACATACCGGGTGACATGCGCGGTTCGGCGGTTTCAGGCTCAATGGCCTTCAGGCGCCGCAGCTCTCTCGCCCTGCACCCCCATCAGGGTCTTTCACTTGTGGAGGGTCGCGTCCTGTCTTCGTTGATTGAGCTTCAGCAGCATTGATCCCGGTTTGGCGTGTTCGATGTGATGGGTGACAGGACACGCAGATTGCCGCTACAGAGGTGCCACGCGCAGAAGCAGCAAGAAGGACAGGCCATGGCTGGACATGCATCGAGCGACGCACGCACTTGGCGCATCGGTGTGCTGTTTTCCCGAAGCGGTGCCCTCAAGATCACGCAGAGCGAACATTTTCTGGGCACCGAACTGGCCATCCGCCAGATCAACGAGGCCGGGGGTGTGCTTGGGCGCGAGATCGAGGTTGTCGCCTATGACCCGGCTTCCGAGCCGGAGGCGTTTCGCCATCTTGCCGATCGCCTGCTGACGGATGATGGCATATCCGTCATCTTCGGATGCAGCTCTTCCGCCGAACGCAAGGCCGTGCTGCCAGCGCTTGAAAGGCGTAATGGCCTGCTCTGGTATCCGTCGCCCTATGAGGGTTTCGAATACTCGCCCAATGTCATCTATACTGGCGCCTCCCCGAACCAGAACAGCTTTCCCCTGGCCGAGTATCTTGTGCGACATGTCGGACCACGGTTGTTTCTGGTGGGGTCGGACTATGTCTACCCGCGCGAATCGAACCGGGTCATGCGCGATCTGGTCGAGTCCTTCGACGGGGAAGTGGTTGACGAAATCTATGTCCCTATGGAAGCCAGCGATGCAGAGCTGCGGCGGGTCCTGTCGCGACTGAAACGTCATCAACCGGATGCAGTGTTCTCGACAGTTGTGGGCCATTCCGCGCGCCGCTTCTACCGCATGTATCACGAGGCAGGGTTTGATCCGGAAAGCACGCCGATTGCATCTCTGACCATGGCCGAAGGTGAAATCGCCGCTATCGGCCCGGAGTTATGCGCCGGACATTTGACCTCGGCAGGGTATTTCGGGTCACTGGACAGTGATGAGAACCGCAAATTCGTGGCCGATTATCGTGCGGCGTTTGGCAGCGACCGTGCCACGAGTATATACAGCGCAAGCGCATATGCGCAGGTGATGCTCTTTGCCGAAGCCCTTCGCATTGCCGGAACGCTGGATACTCAGCGGCTGGTCGAGGCCGCGCAGGACCTGACCATCCTGGCCCCAGAGGGGCCGATAACAATCGATGCGGACAATAATCACTGCTGGGTGCACCCCCGGATCGGCCGTGTGCGCCCTGACGGAGAGTTCGAAATCCTCTGGCAGAACGCCGGACCGGTCAAACCCGACCCCTATGTCGCTGTCTCGCCCTTCGGGGCAAGCTGGATCGACCACCCGGAGGCCGTGGGATGAAACCGGGCACGCGCAAGCTGATCAATGACATGCGCGACATGCGTGTTCTGGTCGTTCATCCCCAAGATGCCGAGGGTCAGGCCCTGATCAACCAGCTTCGGCGGTTTGGCTGCCAGGTCCGCGACATCTGGCCGCCCACGACGGACGCGACTGCGGATGTGGATGCGATCTTTCAGCTTGTCGATGCCAGCGAAGACTCCAAGCCGCCCCCGCCGGTGCAGGTTGGCGGCCCCACCTTTCTTGCGATTGTGGATTATGAGAATCCTTCTGTGCTCAAGCGGTTGCTGGATCACAATGCGCATGGGGTGATCACCAAACCCATCCGGCCCTTCGGCATCCTCTCGGCGCTGGTTCTGGCGCGCTCGCTCAACGGGTATACGCGCAGGCTGGAAACCAAGGTCCAGAAGCTTGAAGACACGCTCAAGGGGCGCCGTGATGTCGAGAAAGCGGTGAAATACCTGATGACCCTGCGAAATATCCGCGAGGCAGAGGCGTATGAAATGCTGCGCAGGCAAGCCACACAGAAACGGATTTCCATGGCGCGGGTGGCGGCGACGATACTGGGCGCCAGGGATGTTCTGGACGGAATGGGGCTGCTGGGCGGGGATTGAGCGGGGGTCGCCGGTCCGTCCCCGCCCCCGCTTCCAGACTGGAGTCGCACATTTTGGCGGCACCGTGCAGCCGAGCGATGAAAACACGTGCAAGTGCAAGTGCCGGTTACCATTGCGGCAGTATGGGCTGAGAAAACATTGACAGACCACACATGATTTGCTTCGCTACCTGATAACGTCACGTGGACTGGGCAGTCCGCACACGTTCTATGGCCAGGTTGGCCTTGTCACATATCAGGCTATGCAGCCCTCGAACGGCGCTCTTTCCGAGCGCTGATCGAGGGCTTTTTGCGTTTACGGGAAGGAAACACATGAAGCCGCATGAACAGGGAGGCTCCGCAGGGGCGGTGGATGAAGGCCGTCTGAGGGTTGCATGCGTCCAGATGGAACCCAGGGTCGGGGAAAACGAGTTCAACCTCGCACTGACCTGCGATCGTATCGAACAGGCAGCGGAGCAGGGGGCCGGGCTGATTGTCCTGCCGGAGCTTGCCAATAGTGGCTACGTCTTTCGCACGCGCGCCGAGGCCTTCGCCGGGGCCGAGCAGGTGCCCGACGGGCCAGGCGTGCAGGCATGGTGTGATCTTGCGGCGCGGCGCGGTGTCTATATCGCTGCGGGCATTGCCGAACGCGATGGCGGTCGCCTGTTCAATAGCGCGGTGCTGATCGGCCCCGAGGGGTTTATCGGGACGTTCCGCAAGGCGCATCTGTGGAATGAGGAAAACCTGTGGTTCGAGCCGGGCGATAGCGGCTTTCCCGTCTTTGATACGCCGATCGGCCGTATCGGGCTGGCGATCTGTTATGACGGGTGGTTTCCAGAAACCTTCCGGATACTGGCGCTGCAGGGGGCCGATATCGTCTGCGTTCCCACGAACTGGGTCCCGATCCCGGGGCAGCGCGACAATCAACCCCCGATGGCGACCATCCTCGCGCAAGCGGCCGCGCATTCCAACTCGCTTTTCATTGCCTGCGCCAATCGCGTCGGGACCGAACGCGGTCAGCCCTTTATCGGGAAAAGCGTGATCGTCAGCTATACAGGCTGGCCTGTTGTCGGGCCCGGCAGCGCCGATCAGAGCGAAATCCTGACGGCGGATGTCGATCTGGGCAAGGCCAGGCGCAAGCGCAACTGGAACGCCTTTAATCAGGTGCTGCGGGACCGCCGCACCGATGTCTATGACGAAATGCTGGGCAGTGGCGCCAGACGCGGCTGGTACTGACGCCCCGGCAGCGGGTTGAGCGGTTTGGCCGTAAAACGACCCGCAAACAGACCAATCAAGAAGACCGCGAGAAACAGGAGAGTGACAATGAAACAACGTCAAACCGGCATTCTGCTTACAAGTGTCGCCAGTTTTGCCATGCTCGCCAGCGCTGCCGCCGCAGACACGCCCATACGGATCGGGGTGCCTGTGGGACTTTCCGGGGCAAATTCGGTCGTGGCGCCGTCGGTCGTGCAATCGACCGAGCTTGCCATCGAACAGATCAATGCTGCAGGCGGCGTGCTGGGCCGCCCTCTGGAACTGGTCGTGGCCGATGACGGCTCTGGCGCGGCAGGGGCGCAGCGCGCCTTTGATACGCTGATTTTTCAGCGGCAGGTCGATGCGCTGATCTCGATGCAGACAAGTGCGGCGCGGAATGCGGGCCTGCCGATCCTGTCACGGGGCAATGTGCCCTATATCTACACGTCCTTCTACGAAGGCCGGTCATGCCATCCGAATATGTTCGTGAACGCCTGGGTGCCGGAACAACAGGTGCCACCATTGGTGGATCACTTCAACGCCACCTATGACGCGCAGAGTTACTTTCTGATCGGGTCGGATTACTCCTTTGGCCGAGGCATGCTCGAATTCACGCGGGCTTATATCGAAGAACAGGGCGGCACAGTCGTGGGCGAGGATTATCTGCCCATGGACGGCACCGACTGGGCCCCGATCATATCAAACCTGCGCGGGTCGGAGGCAGACGCCATCATCACGTCGACTGCGGGCGGCGCGCCGAATGTCACGCTCACCCGGCAGTTGCGCGATGCCGGTATCGATTTGCCCTATGGCAATCTGGCCGTTGATGAGGGCACCGCTGCAAGTATGGGCAGCGTCGCCGAGGGGATTTATATCTCGGCCTCTTACGTGACGGGCATCGACAGTGACACCAATCGCGAATTCCTGGCCGCGATGGAAGCGCATTTCGGTGATGAACTGCGGACCCCGAACGATCTGTCCGTGCCGCAATTCGAAGCCGTGCTCGCGTATGCCGCCGCAGCGGAACAGGCCGGGACAACTGACACGGCTGCGGTGATTGACGCCCTTGCCGAGGTGACGGTCGAGGGGCCGCGTGGGTCGATCAGCATGTCCCACCAGCGCCATGCACCGCTGACGATGTATCTGGGTCAGGTCACGGCAGATGGCGGTGTCGAAGTGATCACCGCCTTTGATGCTGTTGATCCAGGCGATCAATGCCCGGACCTGTAACCTCTTTCTCTGCTGGTGGCGGGGCCGTTTGTCCCGCCGCCACCCGCAATAGGAGCATGGCCGATGGGTAACCTCATTCTGGACATCCTGACGACGGCAGCGATCCTGTTCATCACCTCGGCGGGTTTGCTGATCATTTTCGGCGTGATGAAGATCATCAATTTCGCCCATGCGGCTTTCATCACGGTTGGCGGGTTCGCAGCACTTGTGGCCCATCAGATAGGGCTGCCACCCTTGCTGGCCCCGATATTCGCACTGATTGTCGGCGGCGTGCTTGGCGCCATCGCCGAAGCGGTGATCGTGCGGCGTCTTTATGAGCGTCCACTGGATGCCATTCTTGCGACCTGGGGGCTGGGATTGATCATGACACAGCTGATCACCGCCAGTTTTGGCCGGGGCGTGCAATTCCTGCCGCCGCCGATCAGTGGCACGGTCTCGGTTCTGGGGGCCGAGTATTCGCTGTATCGCATTGTGCTGGTCGGGGTTGCCATCCTGATCGCGCTGGCCTTCACCGCGCTGATGACCCGCACGCGACTGGGCCTCTCGACCCGCGCGGTGATCATGAACGAATCGCTCGCCCAGGGGCTTGGCATCAACAGCGCCCGCGTGCGGTTGATCACCTTTGGCGTTGGCTGCGGGCTGGCCGCCGCCGCCGGAGCATTGATCACGCCATTGACCAGCCTCGATCCCGCGATGGGCCTGCCCTTCCTGATCGGGGCCTTCATGCTGGTCATGGTATCGGGCGGTTCGCTGCCTGCATTGGCACTGGCCTGTCTGGTGCTTGGCGGGTTGCAGGCCATCGTCAGCACATATGTCGGTTCCGTTCTGGGCGGGCTGACCATCGCCGTATGTGCCGCCGTGGCACTGCGCATTCGTCCGGAGGGGTTTGCCCGTGTCTGAGCTTGCAAAGGAACACCCGCGCGCGGCAGTCGGTGACACCGGCCTGTGGTCTTCACGCGTTGCGCGTCGCGTTGCCGTACTGGTCGTCTTCGGCACTCTGGTGCTGGTGGCCCCGTGGTTTCTGGATGCCTATACCGTCAACATCCTGGTGCGCGCATTCTTCATCGCCATCGTTGCTGTGACAGTCGATATCCTGTGGGGGTACAGCGGCTATCTGACCTTTGGTCAGGCGGCCTTTTTCGGCTTGGGCGCCTATACGCTCGCGATCACTTTCAGCCAGCTTGGGTTCGGTCCGGGGCAGGCCCTGCTGGCGCTGGGGGCTGCAATGGTCCTTGCGGCACTGCTTGGTGCGCTGGTCGGCTGGCTGTCCTTTTATCCCGGTGCGTCACCGTTTTATGCAACGATCATTTCGCTGGTCCTGCCGATCGTGCTGGTGCAACTGATCTATTCCGGCGGCAATTTCACCGGTGCGTCCAGCGGGGTGGTCGGGTATTTCTCTTTCCCGCTGATGACCGAGACATGGTTCCGTGTCGCCGGGATCAGTATGCTGGCCGTCGCAGTTCTGGCCCATATCGCCGTATCCAGCGATGCCGGGCGATTGTTGCGCGCGCTTCGCGACAACGAGATGCGCTGCGCCTATCTGGGCATCAACACCGCAGCGATCAGGATTACCCTGCTTACGATCTGTGCAGCCATTGCCGCTCTGGCTGGCGCTGGCTATGCCGCCTTTGGCGGAATTGCCGCACCAGAGAATGCGGGCTTTGTCTTTGGCACGCAACTGGTGGTCATGGTGGCCCTTGGCGGGCGCGGGATGCTGACAGGGGCGATTGTCGGGGCGCTGTCCATCGAACTTGCCAGCGCGTATCTGTCCGGCATCCTGCCCTATGCCTGGGAATTGCTGGTCGGAATAGCCTTTGTCACCGTGATCGTGCTGATGCCATCAGGGCTGTTCGGCCTGTTGCGGGCAATGGCGCAGCGCTGGACACCGTGGCTGTTTGCCCCGGCACCTGCGGTCCGGCTTGGAGACAGCGCGCCCAAGGCCCGCGAGAGCGCGGTTGACGCAGTGGTCCTTGAGGCACAGGGCGTGGCGCGCAGCTTTGGCGCCCTGACAGTGCTGAGCGATGTGAACCTGACCGCCCGGCGCGGCGAGCTTGTCAGCCTTGTCGGACCGAATGGCGCGGGCAAGACCACCTTGATGAAATGCCTTGCCGACGGGCGCGAGGCATCGGCAGGGGATATCCGTATCGCCGGAACCCCGATCAAGGGGATGGTGCCGCATCGTATTGTCGGGCTTGGCCTGGGGCGCAAGTTTCAGGCCGCTTCGGTGTTCGAGACCATGTCGGTCGCGGATTGCCTGCGGATCGCGCGGTCCGGACGCGACAAACCGTCCGTCTTGCGCAGTTGCGCGGCGCTGAACCTGCCCGCCGCCGCGCGCAGTGTGGTCGAGGCGTCTGGTCTGGATACCCGGTTCGATGAAGATGCGCGCAACCTCAGCCACGGGCTGAAACAGGCGCTGGAACTGGCCATGGTGCTGGCGCTGGAGCCCGACCTTGTGCTGCTGGACGAGCCGACCGCTGGCCTGACCCGATCTGAACGGAATGTCTTTGCCACCATCCTGACCCGGCTGGTTGAACAGGACCGCCTCTGCGTTCTGATTGTCGAGCATGATCTGGATTTCGTGCGCCAGATTTCATCGCGGATCGTGGTGCTTCATCAGGGCAAGCTGGTGCTGGACGGAACAGTGGAAGAGGTCGTGAACTCTCCCTTGGTCGCTGAAATCTACAGCGGACATCAGGTGACGGATGACCCGGCACCAACGCCAACCAATACCCCGGAGGCACGCGCATGACCGCCGCCTTGCAACTCGACAATGTGACAAGTGGTTACGGCAGTGCAATCGCCGTGCGCAGCGTGTCGCTGAGCATCGAACCCGGGGAGATTCTTGCAATCGTCGGCAAGAATGGGATGGGCAAAAGCTCGCTTCTGAAAACCGCAATGGGGTTTCTTGCGGTGCGCGATGGTCGGGTCCGCGTTGCAGGGCAGGATGTGACGCGCATGCCGCCTCATACCCGGCGCGATCTGGCACTGGCCTATGCACCACAGGAAAAGACCATCTTTCAGGACCTGACTGTGCAGGAAAATCTGCGACTCGCCTTGCCCGGTGATCGAGAGTTCGCCGCGCGGTTCGAGCGGGTGGCGCATTGGTTTCCGGTTCTCGGCCAGCGTTTTCACCAACGGGCGGGCACGCTGTCAGGTGGTGAGCAGAAGATGCTGATCGTCGCGCGCGGTATGCTGACAGAGCCGAAGATCTTCCTCCTCGACGAGGTGGCCGAGGGTCTGCAGCCTTCGGTGGTGGCCCGGTTGGGCGAAGCGCTGGCCCGGATGCGTGCCGATACAGGCACGGCATTGTTGGTCGTCGAACAGCACATTCCCTTCGTGATGTCGCTCGCTGACCGGTTCGCGATCCTGAAGGCTGGCGAGATTGTCGAGACCGGCAAGGCGATTGCCGACAACGCCGCCGTTATCGAGGAACACATGCGCATCTGACTGTATGCAACAGGCTACCTTGCGGAATCATTCAGGACACGGAAAACATCACATGGCTGATTTCGATCTCGAGGCGCTGTCGCTCACGGAGCTGCGCAAATTGCACAAGGACATCGCCAAGGCGATCACC
>PWWF01000348.1 GCA_003561595.1 Paracoccaceae bacterium
CATCGCGCCAACCAGAACAGGGATGAAAATCCGATTTTTTTGCATTGTGCAGCCTCCCGACGCAGTGTGGGTCCGCGGAGGCGTACCACAACGAAAGGATTATGTTAGCCAGCCTGCGGCTGTCAACTGACCAAACAGATAGGTTCGCAGACAGCGACAGCCCGGATGAAGCGCATCTATCCTGACCGATTGCAACGCAGTCAGCGCGCGTCACATCGGCCGCGCCAACCGCGACACCCATCATGTCCCATGCGGGCTGCGAAGGAGTGGTCAGGCCAGTGGGTTGATCGCGGATTTTTCGGACAACTCACGCCTCGTCGCATGCCGAACTGACTTTCGCAGCGCATCGGCAGATCTGCTGTCGCGGCCTTTACGCTCTACCCCGTTCTCAGATCGCACAGCATATGCGCATTGCGCGGGCAGAGCGGATACAGCATCGCCTGCAATGAATGATAGATGTCAGGCTTTCCGATGAACTGCTGCGCTTGGGGCTGCCCGTCCCGCCCGATCTCGGGATACCAGCCGCCGCGCTCATGATCGATGAAATGCGTCTGCGCGACGTCCCAGAGCCGCAGGAACCAGTCTGCATCCGAGGCGCGCGGGGCGATTTTCATGAGGGCGGCCAGCGCGCCGATCCCTTCAGTGACGGGCCACCAGTAGCGATCAGGGCGCAGCACCTGACCCGTATTGCTCACCGTATAGGCAAGGCCGCCATCGGCAAGCCATGCATCGCTCAGCGCCGTCTCGATCAGCGCCCGTGCAATCCGTGCAATGTCGTCCCCCTTTTGCCCTGACAGGTCACGGTGCTGGAGGATCAGGCGCGCGAATTCCAGCGCATGACCGGGGGTCGTGCCCGCGGGGCGGAACATAGGGTTGCCCTCGAACCCGTGATCGATCTCCCACTCCGCTGTGAAATGCTCGGGGATGCGCCAACCAGTTTCGGGCGCGAGTTGCTGGGTGAAAAACCGCAGAATACGCCCCGCGCGGTGCAGGAAGACCTCGCGCCCCGTCGCCTCATAGGCCGCCATCAGCGCCTCGGCCCCGTGCATGTTTGCGTTCATGCCACGGTATTGAGAGATTACGGACCAGTCGCGGCCATATTCCTCGCGCAGCAGGCCGCGCTGCTCATCCCAGAAATGCTGGTCGAGAATGTGTTCGATATCCTGCATGAGGCGCGCCGCATCCTCATGGCCGAGGGCCATCGCGCTGGATGCGGCCAGCAGGACAAAGACATGCCCGTAGGCCAGTTTCGTCGCATCGCTGAAACCTTCAGATGTGATCGACCAGGCATACCCCCCGAATTCCGCATCGCGATGCCGGGTCCAGAGCGCGGACAGCCCCGCATCGATCAGAGGCTGGCAATCCGCCTGACCCCAGGCATGGGCCAGTGCATAGGAATGGACCATGCGCGTGGTGGCGTGCAGTTCTTGCGGATGCCCCGGAATCGGAGCGCCGTGATAGTCCAGCAGGTCGAACCCGCCCTGATCATTCAGCGACGCGCGGAAAAATGCTATCTGTGCGCGCGCATTTTCCGCGAAGGCGCGGCGCAGCGCGGGATCGTGGATTGGCAATTCTGGTCTGGTCATCTCTGCTCCTGCGCCTCTTCCTGCGGTCCATCGTCCGGTTCAACGGCGCAGGCCCATATTGTCCTTGCCTTGATCGAGTGGCGGCCCTTCGGGGGCTGGTCGGGGTCGGGATGGTATGTTTGAGTATTTTTGGCAAGATGAAATGAAAGGCTGTTCGGTAGCCATCTCGCCGGGCGGTTATGGGTCAGTCTCGGATATCCTGGCTTGCCCAAGCGCAGCAGGTATCGCGCAAGCGCCGTTCATGGCGGGTGTGCGGCATCGTTACAGAAAGGAAATGCAGTTTCATGAGCAGTATGGCGGCAAAAGCCGATTTCGTCATCGCGCCCCCGGTGCAGGCCAGCCTGCCGGTCCGGGGCAGTGACAAGCGCTTCCCTGTGCACCGCGTCTATTGCATCGGCCGGAACTACGCGGCCCATGCCGTGGAAATGGGCCATGACCCCGACAAGGAGCCGCCCTTCTTCTTTCAGAAGAACCCGGACAACCTGTTCGCCGACCCGGATGTGTTTCCGTATCCTGGCCGCAGCAAGGATGTGCATTTCGAAATCGAGATGGTTGTGGCGCTGTCAGGTGGTGGCAAGGATATCCTCGTCGAAAAGGCCGATGAGCTGATCTGGGGCTATGGTGTCGGGCTGGACATGACCCGGCGCGACCTGCAGGGCGAGGCGAAGAAGATGGGCCGCCCCTGGGAGGTCGGCAAGGCATTCGAGCATTCTGCCCCCTGCACGGCGCTGGTCCCGGCGGCGGAGATCGGTCACCCGACCGAGGGCGCGATCTGGCTAAGGGTCAATGGCGAGACCCGCCAGCAAGGCGATCTGAACCAGATGATCTGGAAGTCACCTGAAATGATTGCCGTGCTGTCGCAGTATTTCGAGCTGAAACCCGGCGATATCATCATGACCGGCACGCCCGCTGGTGTGGGCGCGATCCAACGCGGTGACGTGCTGGAGGGCCATGTCGAAGGGGTTGGCGATCTGAAAATCACGGTAGGGTGACACCGGGCACGCCCGCGATGTCGTGACAGGCCAGACGCCGCCGGCCTGCACATCGTCAAGCTGATCGCGGGGCAGGCGATCCCACCCCTCCGCGCCCCAGCGGTCGGGCATAGGCAAAACGCTGGTCTGCGACAGTCGCTCAGCTGTCGAAAAAGCCCTTATCCGCATGCGACTGGCGCGCGTCCGGCGTATGGTGGCGGTGTACCGGGTGTCGCCGCTCGGCGCATCCTGGAACAGGATGATCGCGGTCATGAAAGGGTCTACACTGGGCGCCCGGCCTTCAGTGTAGAAATCGGTGAAAACCAGCTTTTCATCGGGCACGATTTCCAGCCGGACGCCTTTATTCTTCATCTCGGCGCCTTTGACACTGAACACGGTGTTGAACCGTCCGCCGACGCGCAGGTCAATCGCGCAATCTTTGACAAGATGCGGTTTCGGCACGCAGAACTGCTTGTTATGTTCGGGCGTTCCGACCGAGGCG
>PWWF01000051.1 GCA_003561595.1 Paracoccaceae bacterium
CCCGCGCCCGCCACCACAAAGGCCGTCGCGGTCGAGATGTTCAGCGTGCCCTTGCCGTCGCCGCCTGTGCCGACAATATCCATTGCCCCCTCGGGCGCGCGGACACGCACGCATTTGGCGCGCATCACCGCGGCGGCGGCGGCGTATTCGTCGACCGTCTCGCCCCGCGTGCGCAGCGCCATCAACAGCCCGCCCATCTGCGCGGGCGTCGCCTGCCCCTCAAACAGCAGATCAAAGGCCTGTTCCGCCTCGGCCCGCGTGAGCGGGCGGGTGGCGGCCAGACCGATCAGGGGTTTGAGATCCTGCATCACGCCACCACTGCCGTCTGGTCCAGAAAGTTGCGCAGAAGCGCGTGGCCGTGTTCGGACCGGATGCTTTCGGGGTGGAACTGCACGCCCTCGATCGGCAACTCGCGATGCCGCAACCCCATGATCAGCCCATCCTCCAGCCAGCTTGTGACTTCCAGACACTCGGGCAGGCTGTCGCGTTCGACCACCAGCGAATGATAGCGCGTGGCCATCAGCGGCGAAGGCAAACCGCTGAACACCCCCTGCCCGGAATGATGCATCGCACCCAGCTTGCCATGCACGATATCAGGCGCGCGCACGACACGCCCGCCAAAGGCCTGCCCGATACTCTGATGGCCCAGGCAGACACCCAGCAGGGGCACGCGCGCCTCGGCCGCGGCAAGCGTCAGGGGCAGGCAGATGCCCGCCTGATCGGGGTCGCAGGGGCCGGGCGACAGCACAATCCCCGACGGGCGCAGCGCTATGGCCTGCTGTACTTCCAGCGCATCATTGCGCCGCACGACGACATCTGCCCCCAACTCGCCCAGATAATGGACAAGATTATAGGTAAAGCTGTCGTAGTTATCGATCAGAAGCAGCATGGCAGGCACCCGGGGCCACAGGACACTGTGCCTACATGCCCGCCACCCTTGCCAAAGGTCAAGGCCAGCAGGCGCAATCCGTTTGATCCGGGCCTCGTTTTGTGGGACAGTTTCGCCCAAGGCGCGGCACAAGCGTCGTGACAAGTCAGGCAGTCGTCAAGGAGCGGGTCGTGAACACGAGTCTTCTGGCAGGTTTGGGCGCCGGGACCGGGCTGGTTCTGGCAACGGGTATCGGGTTGAGCGTGTTGTATCCGCCAGAACCCGCGCCCACAGTCACGCCACCCGCCGCACAGACAGAGGATACGGCCCCGCCCGAGCCCGAGCGCGAGCCGCTTGCAACATTGGATGACGCAGAGGATGAGGGTGCCGAGGACGCGCCTGCAGTGGCTGACTCCGAATCCGAGGACGAGATCGCAGAGGACGCGCCCGAGACGACAGAAACCGCACCAGATACCGACACGCCCGATGTGACGGAAACGCGCGAGCTTGATCCCGCCGATACGGCGGAGGGCGCGCCACCAAAGGAAGAAGCCACACCCGACACCGACACGCCTGATCTCGATCCTGCCGATACGGTGGAGAGTACCGCGCCGACAGACGACACCGCGCGCGATCCTGACGCGTCGGAGGCACCCGATAATGACCTCCCAGACGTGGCGGAAAGCGCGCCACCGGCAGAAGAGGCTGCGCCGGACACACACGCCATGGAAGCGCCTGATCTGGCCGCTACCGAAGACGCCGCGCCATCGGCATCCGAAACAGCAGCCGAAACACCTGACACCCCTGCCGACCCGGACCCGACGGGTGAGATGGCGACCCCGGCCCCGCAACCCGATGTTCCGCAGTCTGACGTCACCGATGACGCCCGCGATCTGGCTGACGACACAGGCCCCGCCGCCCCACCTTCCGAGGCGCAGGTTGCGCTCAGCGGCCTGCCACGCGCCATCCGGCCCGGTTTGCGCAGCGATGGGGGCCTGCCGCAGATCACCCCGCCCGCACAGGCCGTCCCCGACAGCGCGGAACCTGAAGCAGGCAATGGCACAGGCGCGGCGGATGACCCCGCAGAAGTCGCGCAGCAGGACAGCCCGTCAATGCCGGGCGTGCGGTCTGTCGGTCTGCCGCAGCTTGGGCTGCGCGACGGCTTGCCCAGCGCCGATTCCGATGTGCCGCCTGCAAGCGACACGCAACTCTCGGCGCTTGAGCGCAATTCGCTTTACGAGGGCATATCAGGCTCCGGCTCGCGCATGGCGCTGGTTCTGGGCGATCCCGGCCTGCCCATGCCCATCCGTCGCGATCTGGCCGCAATGGACCTGCCCATGACCATCGCGCTCAACCCGCTGGACCCCAGCGCATCAGATGCGGCCGAAGTGTATCGCGCAGGGGGCAAGGAAGTGCTGATCATGGCGTCCAGCCTGCCCGAGGGCGCGACGGCCTCGGACCTGGATGTGAATTTCAACGCCTATTTCAGCGCGCTGCCGCAGGCAGTGGGTGTGCTTGACCTGCCCGAAGGCGGCTTTACCCGCAATTCCCGCCTGCTGGATAATGTCCTGCCGCTGCTGGCGCAGGATGGCCATGCGCTGGTCAGCTTTGATGGCGGCCTGACCGCCGTGGACCGCGCCGCGCAGGCCGCCGATGTGGCGCAGACCGAGGTGTTTCGCGTGCTGGACGCAGGCGGCGAAAGCCCCTTCACCATCCGCCGCTATCTGGACCGCGCCGTGTTTCAGGCCAGCCAGATGGGTCAGGTCGTGGTCTTTGGCGACGCCTCCAACGAGGACACGATGGAAGCGCTGGACATGTGGCTGACCGACGGGCTGGCCGATCAGGTCGCGCTGGTGCCGATCTCGGGCATTCTGCTGGCCGATGATTAGGGCACCGGGGAAATTGGGCTTGAGGGGCCTGCGCCTTGTGGCTAGGACAAGGGGCCAGGCGGCCCCTTGCTGGAACTGGTAGACAGACCAGACTTAAAATCTGAGGCTCGTATGGGCGTGTGGGTTCGAGTCCCACAGGGGCCACCACCTGCCGCCGCGCGACCCTATCCGCAAGGCCGGGTCGTATAGCTACGCCCCGCCCCAACCAGATTGCAAATTTTCCACGCCTCGCGCATAAGCGGGCAAATCGCAGCGGAGTGCTGGAATGAACTATCTGGAATTC
>PWWF01000279.1 GCA_003561595.1 Paracoccaceae bacterium
CCGATTTCGACCGCGCCGCCCCGGTGATCGGGGCCTATGCCCGCATCGCAAAGCGCATGGGCGACAGCGGCGCGGGCCAGATTGCCAAGATGATGAACCAGATCGCCATTGCCGGGCTGGTCCAGGGCCTGTCCGAGGCGCTGCATTTCGGCGAAAAGGCCGGCATGGATGGCCGCGCCGTGGTCGAGGTCATCAGCCAGGGCGCCGCCGGGTCCTGGCAGATGGCCAACCGCCATCAAACCATGCTCGATGGCGCGTTCGAGCATGGATTCGCCGTGGACTGGATGCGCAAGGACCTGCGCATCTGTCTGCAAGCCGCTGATGAGGTCGGCGCATCCCTGCCGGTGACAGCCCTGGTCGATCAGTTCTACAAGGATGTGCAATCCATGGGTGGCGGGCGCTGGGACACCTCGAGCCTGATCGCACGCCTGCGCAAACTGGGGGACGGGGCATGATCTACGCGCTTGACGGGGTGGCGCCCGACCTGCCCGATGATGGCGATTACTGGATCGCGCCGGGCGCGCATGTGATGGGCGATGTGCGCCTTGCCGCGGGCGTGTCGGTCTGGTTCGGGGCCGTGCTGCGCGGCGATAATGAACCGCTGGAGATTGGCGAGGGCACGAATATTCAGGAAAACAGCGTGTTGCACACTGATATGGGTTTTCCGCTGACAATCGGCGCGCATGTCACGGTGGGGCACAAGGCGATGCTGCATGGCTGCATCATCGGCGAAGGCTCGCTGATCGGGATGGGGGCGACAGTGCTCAACGGCGCGACGATCGGGCGCGGCTGCCTGATCGGCGCGGGTGCGCTGGTGACCGAGGGCAAGGAAATTCCCGATGGCTCGCTCGTCATGGGTGCCCCGGGGCGCGTGGTGCGGCAACTGGATGAGGCGGCGCGCGAGAAACTGCTGCTTTCCGCCCAAGGTTATCGGATGAACATGGCGCGCTTCAAGGCGGGCTTGACAGAAATCTGAGCCTTTACAGACAGATGTGGCGAAATCTTCGCGTTATCTCTCCAGGCGCCCCACCATCTTCATCTTGCCAAAAATACTCAAACAACACGCTGCATCCGGGCGCTGCGCAAGCGCAAGGCGCGCACTGACGGGCGCGCCCTGGCCTGCCGCCTGCACTCATGCGGATCGAGGACGCGTTTGCTCAACCGGATCGCGCCCGGCGTCCCCGCGCCCCGTTCATCATCATCGATACAGGCGATCACCGTTCCAGCGACAGGATGATGCGCGGCGTCCGCTTGACCGCGTCATCGGTTCCCGAAGCGCGCAGATTGGCCGGTTCCTTGCCCCTGAGCGGCTATTCTCGCAGATGATCGTGCCCTGACAGACCGGCTCTTGCGTGTCGATGAACATGCGCCTGCCCCCTACCGCAACCGCGTCGGCTCGGCCCCCGTCTTGCGATAGGCCGAGGGGGGTTGCCCGATGGCCTGCGTGAAGGCGCGCGAGAAATAGCCCGGGGTGGAAAAGCCCAGACGCTGCGCGATTTCCTGCACCGGCAGGCGGGTCTCTGACAGCAGGCGCCGGGCCTCGAACAGGCGGCGTTGCTGGATCATCTCGAGCGCGGTGCGCCCGCAGCTTGCCTTGCAGGCGCGCGACAGATGCGTGGGCGTGACGCCAAGCGCCTGCGCGTAATCGGTCACATTCAGCGAGGACCCGAATTCCCGTTCCAAGAGCGCGGAATAACGCGCGGTCAGGCGTTCATTGGCGTTCAGGAAGGGGGTGGCGCGGGGGCTGTCCTCATCCGCGTCCTGGGCGTGGCGTTCCAGCCAGATCGCCAGCAGGCCAAGCTGGTGCAGCGCGGCCTGTCGCGCCTTGGGGCGCCCGGCCTCCAGCTCGCGCTGGACGGCGTCGATGATCCTTGCGACCTCTGCCTGGCGGCCCGAATCGCGCAGGCGCATATGTAGCGGTGTCTCTGGCAGCTCCAGCCCGTGACCCTGCCCGAAATAGACAACTGTGC
Source organism: Paracoccaceae bacterium (assembly GCA_003561595.1). Classification (GTDB taxonomy): domain Bacteria; phylum Pseudomonadota; class Alphaproteobacteria; order Rhodobacterales; family Rhodobacteraceae; genus Roseinatronobacter. The sequence goes on from PWWF01000279.1 coordinate 1,971, forward strand.
CCTGCACGCGGGTCATCGCCTGAAACCCGTGCATCGTGCCCGCAGGCAGAAAGATCGCGTTATGCGGGTGAAAGCCGCGGGTCGAGCCGCCGATATTGATGCGCCCCTGACCATGCGTGACCCAGAAGAACACCGATTCGCGCAAGGCGCGCATCGTTTCCAGCTGCCATTTCGGTGCGGCGGCCAGTTTTGCCATGGGCAACAGGCGCAGACGCGCGGGCTGATCGGGTATTGTTTTCATGCGTGCCGTTCTTCCCCGTGAACCGGGCCAGATTACGGCCTTGGCGCGACAGGAAAAGGCTTGATGATCACGCGCATGTGAATCCTGCGTGAGTTGTGCGGCAGGCGTGGCAAATGGGTGACTCTGTGCGCGCGGCTCAAGGCAGCGCATCCCAGTCCGCCAACCGGTTACGGAACCATGTGCGCTGGCGTTTTCCGTAGTTCTGCGTGGCACGGATTGCGGATGCGACTGCATCGTCCCACGAGATATTGCCCTGCAGATAGGCCACCAGGTCCGGCGCCCCGATGGCCCGCGCCCATGGAGCGCGCGGCGCCCACACCGGCAGCACGGCGCGGACCTCATCCAGCGCCCCCTTGCCAAGCATCGCCTGAAAGCGCGAAGCGATTCGCGCGTTCAGCCATTCGACCTGCGGGCGCATCACCAGCGCTGTCGTCTGGGCGCGCGGCAGCACGGGCGGGGGCGTGTCCGCCTGCCAGTCGGCCAGCCCGCGCCCGGTGGCGCGCAGCACTTCCCATGCGCGCTGGACGCGGGCGGGATTCTGCGGGTCAATTCCCGCCAGGGTTGCGGGGTCGAGCCTATCGCGCATCCGCTCCAACCCCTGTTCGGCCAGAAGGGCATCGGCTTCGGCGCGGATGGCGGCGGGGATGGGCGGGATCTCGGCCAGCCCTTCGGTCAGGGCGCGGAAATACAGCCCGGTGCCGCCCACGATCACGGCATTGGGGTGGCGCGCGATCAGCGGAGTGACGGCGCGCAGCCAATGCCCGACCGACCAGTCCTGCCCGCGTTCGACCATTCCATACAGCAAATGCGGCACGCGCGCGCAGTCCTGCGCATCGGGGCGCGCAGTCAGCACGCGCCACATGGCATGGACCTGCAGCGCATCGGCATTGATGATGACGCGGCCCTGCGTCTCGGCCAGCCACAGCGCGAGGTCGGATTTCCCGCTGGCAGTGGGCCCGGCCAGCAGGACCGGGCGCGCAGGGTCGGGCGGATTGGCCTGCAATGCGGCCAGATGTGTCAAAGGCGTCGCCATGTCTTGCCCATCGCCCATGCGTGGCCTGCTTTCAGATTGAACCTGCCGCGGTTTTCCGACATTTTGCCGCGCAGCGAAAGCCCGTGCGCCCGGTTTTGCACCGCGCGCCGCCCCAGAAAGGAAGCCCCCATGCCCGAACCCGAGCCCGCCGCCCGCGATGCCCGACCCGCCTACAAGCGGGTAATGCTGAAGATTTCGGGCGAGGCGCTGATGGGCGATCAGGGCTTTGGCCTGCACCCCCCGACCGTGACCCGAATCGCGCGCGAGGTGAAATCGGTGCATGATCTGGGGGTCGAGATCTGCATGGTCATCGGCGGCGGTAACATCTTTCGCGGGCTGCAGGGCTCCGCGCAGGGGATGGAACGCACACAGGCCGATTACATGGGGATGCTGGCCACCGTGATGAATGCGCTCGGCATGCAGGCCGCGCTGGAAGAACAGGGCGTCTATACCCGCGTGATCAGCGCGATCCCGATGGATCAGGTCTGCGAGCCCTATATCCGCCGCCGCGCCGTGCGCCATCTGGAAAAAGGGCGCGTGTGCATCTTTGCCGCCGGAACGGGCAACCCGTATTTCACGACCGATACGGCCGCCGCGCTGCGCGCGTCCGAGATGGCGTGCGAGGCGATCTTCATGGGCAAGCAGGTCGATGGCATCTATGACAGCGACCCCAAGACCAACCCGGATGCGAAGCGCTTCGATCAGATCAGCTATGATGTGGTGCTGCGTGACAATCTGCGCGTCATGGATGCCTCGGCGATTGCGCTGTGTCGGGATAACCGGATGCCGCTGATTGTGTTCTCGCTGGACGAACCCGGCGGGTTCAGCGGGATCTTGCGGGGTGAGGGAACTTATACCCGCGTGCATCCGTAAAGGCTTACAATTCACGCTTTTGCGCGTTAAAACGAGCCGCATGGTACCGGAACAGGCGCAGCAGGCGACAGACAGAGGACAAGAGCATGGCCGAAGAGATCGAGATTGATCTGGACGATCTGAAACGCCGGATGGATGGCGCGATCGCGTCATTGCGCACGGAATTCGCGTCGCTGCGCACGGGCCGCGCCTCGGCCTCGATGCTGGAGCCTGTGATGGTCGAGGCCTATGGCCAGATGACGCCGATCAATCAGGTGGGCACGGTCAATGTGCCGGAACCGCGCATGGTCACGATCAATGTCTGGGACAAGTCGCTGGTCGGCAAGGTCGAAAAGGCGATCCGCGAATCCGGGCTGGGGATCAACCCGCAACTGAACGGCACGATCATCATGCTGCCTATCCCCGAGTTGAACGAGGAACGCCGCCGCGATCTGACCAAGGTTGCCGCGCAATATGCCGAACATGCCCGCGTCGCCGTGCGCAATCTGCGCCGCGACGGGATGGACCAGTTGAAAAAGGCCAAGGCCGCGGGCATGAGCGAGGATGAACAAAAGCTCTGGTCCGAAGAGATTCAGGAACTGACCGACACCTATATCGGCATGGTCGATACGCAGCTAGAGACCAAGCAGGAAGAGATCATGCAGGTCTGATCTGCGCCAGTACCCGTTCATAACAGATTGGTTTCCATGACTTTCGACCGCTCGCATCCCGGCCCTGACCCGCGCCCCGCCTCCAACCTGCATGTGGCTGTCATCATGGATGGCAACGGGCGATGGGCGTCGAACCGGGGCTGGCCCCGGCTGGTCGGGCACCGCAAGGGCGCGGAACGGGTGCGCCAACTGGTGTCGGAATGCCCCGATCTGGGCATCCGGTATCTGACACTCTACGCCTTCTCGACCGAGAACTGGAAGCGCACCACCGAAGAGGTCATGGGCCTGATGGCGCTGTTCGCGCGCTACATCAAGCGCGAGGCCGGGCGCATGAACCGCGAGGGCGTGCGTCTGCGCGTGATCGGGGACCGGCGGCAACTGGACCCCAAGCTGAGCGCGCTGTTCGACTGGGTCGAGGCCGAGACCGCGCATAACGACCGCGTTCATCTGTCGCTCGCCATCAATTACGGCGGGCGGGACGAGATTGTGCGCGCCACCCGCGATATCGCGCGCGATGTGGCCGAGGGCAGGCTGTCCCCGGACGAGATATGCGATGCCACCATGACGCGGTATCTGGATACATCCTATATGCCCGACCCCGATCTGGTCGTGCGCACATCGGGCGAAACGCGTGTGTCGAACTATCTGCTGTGGCAGGCGGCCTATTCCGAATATGTCTTTACGCCTGTGCTGTGGCCCGATTTCACGCCTGACACGATGAAAACCATCCTCGATGCGTTCCACGCACGCGAACGCCGCTTCGGCGGCGTCATGACATGAGCGCCAGCACAGGCAATTTCAGCGATCTGCGGGCACGAACCCTGTCTGGCGTGGCGATGGCCGCGCTGGGCGTCGCGGCCGTCTGGGCGGGCGGGCTGGTCTTTGCGCTGGTGGTCTGCGCGCTGTGTGGTGCGATGGTCTGGGAACTGACGCGGATGCTGGATGCGGATGCGCCCTTCGGCAAGGCCGAGGCGGCGGGCTTTACCGCTGCCGTGGCGCTGTTTGTCTTTACGCTGCAACTGGCGGGTGGCTGGCTGCTGATCGCGGTCGCGGCCTCGGTCGGGTTGCTGGCCTGGCGCTTTGTGCAAGACCGGGTGATGGCGGCAGCCTATCTGGCGCTGATCCTGTTTGCGGGCGTGGGGCTGATCGCGCTGCGCGGCGTGCATGGCTGGGACTGGGTGCTGTGGCTGGTGCTGATCGTGATCGGATCGGACGTGGCGGGGTATTTCGCGGGCCGGATGCTGGGCGGGCCGAAACTCTGGCCCCGTGTCAGCCCGAAAAAGACATGGTCAGGCACCGTGGCGGGCTGGGGCGCGGCAGTGCTGATCGGGCTGGCCTTCATGCCCGTGCTGGATGCGGGCGCGGGGTTGATCCTGGTGTCGGTTCTGGTGGCGATGGCGGGGCAGGCGGGTGACATCGCCGAAAGCGCGATCAAGCGGCATGCGGGCGTCAAGGACAGCTCCAACCTGATCCCCGGCCATGGCGGGGTGATGGACCGGTTCGATGCGATGATCGCGGCGGCGCTGGCCGTGCTGGTGCTGAATGAGAGCGGCGCGCTGGCGATTGCGCGCGGCTGTGCCGGGGCCGGGTGCTAGGGCGATGCGGGTCTCGGTCTTTGGCGCGACAGGCTCGATCGGCGAGAGCACGTTTGACCTGCTGACCCGGCGGGACGACATCGAAACCGTGGTGCTGACCGGCGGGCGCAATGTCACGCGGCTGGCCGAACAGGCCCGCGCGCTGCACGCCGGGCTGGCCGTCACCGCGCATGATGACTGCTACGGGGCGCTGAAGGACGCGCTTGCGGGCAGCGGGGTGGAGGTGGCCGCAGGCACTCAGGCGCTGGTGGATGCGGCAGAACGCCCCACCGATTGGGTGATGTCGGCCATCGTCGGCGCGGCCGGGCTGGCGCCGGGGTTCCGCGCGCTGGCCCAGGGCGCGACACTGGCACTGGCGAACAAGGAATCGCTGGTCACGGCAGGCCCGCTGCTGATGGCGGAGGCCGCGCGCCATGGCGCGCGCATCCTGCCCGTGGACAGTGAACATTCCGCCGTGTTTCAGGCGCTTGCGGGGGAGGATATCGCCGCGGTCGAGCGGGTGATCATCACGGCCTCTGGCGGGCCGTTCCGCAACTGGACCCGCGACCAGTTGGAACAGGCGACACTGGCGCAGGCGCAGACCCATCCCAACTGGTCGATGGGTCAGCGGATCACGATCGATTCCGCGTCACTGTTCAACAAGGCGCTGGAACTGATTGAAACACGGGAATATTTCGGTTTTGATCCCGATCAGATCGAAGCGGTCGTGCACCCGCAATCCATCGTCCACGCGCTGGTGGGGTTTCGCGACGGCGCGCTGATGGCGCATCTGGGCGCGCCCGATATGCGCCATGCCATCGGCTATGCGCTCAACTGGCCTGACCGCGCGGCGCTGCCTGTCGCGCGGCTGGATCTGGCGCAGCTTGGCACGCTGCATTTCGAGCCGCCCGACCCCGAGCGCTTTCCCGCCCTGCGTCTGGCGCGCGAGGTGATGGAGATACGCGGCCATGCGGGCGCGGCCTTCAACGCCGCGAAAGAGGTGGCACTCGATGCCTTTATCGACGGGCGGCTGCGCTTTGCCGATATGGCGCGGCTGGTGGAACGCACAATTGACCATCTTTCGGCGCAAAGCTGCCTTGCCGATCCGGTAGTTGCGCTTGAAACTGTCGAGGCCATGGACCAAATGGCCAGAGAGCGCGCGCGCACTCTTGCGGCAGGAATGGCCTGAACACAGGCGAGTGACAAAGGGGAATGGTGTGGACCTGATCGGGCTGCTGCCGAGTTTTGGCAATTTCATCTATACAATCGCGGCCTTTATCGTCGTTCTGTCGATCATCGTGGCGGTGCATGAATACGGCCATTATATCGTCGGGCGCTGGTCAGGCATCGATGCGGATGTGTTTTCCATCGGCTTTGGCCCGGTCTTGCTGAGCGGCAAGGACAAGCGCGGCACCGTCTGGCAGGTCGCGGCCATCCCCCTTGGCGGTTATGTGAAATTCGCGGGTGATGCAGATGCGGCATCGGGCAAGGATGCCGAGGGTCTGGCGCAGATGGATGATGCGCAGCGCCGCCGCACCATGCATGGCGCGCCCCTCTGGGCGCGGGCGGCGACAGTTTCCGCAGGGCCGATCTTCAATTTCATCTTCGCCTTTTTCGTCTTTGTCGGCCTGCTGATGGTCGAGGGCGTGGCCACGGATGAGCCCATCGTGGGCGATATCACCCCCCTGCCGGCCCAGCCGTTCGAGCTGGAACCGGGGGACCGCATCATCGCGGTCGAAGGGGTCGAGGTGAATTCGCTGTCTGATTTCCTGTCCAATGCCGATCAGATGCCCGCCGAGCCGGTGCTGAATTACACGGTCGAACGCGACGGGCAGGTGATGGATGTGACCGGCCCGCACCCGCAGCCACCGCTGGCGGGCAGCATCGCGCTGCAATCCGCCGCGCGCGAGGCGCAGATGCAGCGTGGCGATGTGATCCTTGCCGTTGATGGCACCGAGGTCGCGACATTCCGCGAATTGCGCGACATCGTGGCCGAATCGGGCGGGGCGGCGCTGGATCTGCGGGTCTGGCGCGATGGGTCCGAACTCGACCTGCTGCTGGAGCCGCGCAGCACCGACATGCCCATGCCCGGCGGGGGGTTCGAGACCCGCTATCTGATCGGCCTGACATCCGGCGCCGTGTTCGAATACGGCACGCGCAGCCCCGGTGTGATGGAAGCCTCTACCATGGCGGTCACGCAGATCTGGACTGTGATCCGCACCTCGATCGAGGGGTTGTATTACATGATCGTGGGCCAGATCAGCACCTGCAACCTGTCCAGCCCCATCGGGATCGCCGAAGCCTCGGTCGCCACGGCCAGTGACGGATTGATCGAATTCATCTGGTTCATCGCGATTCTGTCCGTGGCCATCGGGATGCTGAACCTGTTCCCGATCCCGCCGCTGGACGGGGGCCATCTGGTGTTTCACGCCTATGAGGCCGTGATGCGCCGCCCCGCAGGTGACCGCGCCGTGCAGATCCTTGTGACGATTGGCCTGGCGCTGGTGCTGTCGCTGTTTGCCTTTGCGCTGTTCAACGATCTGACCTGCTGACGCGCCCCGGATCCGCCGCGCGCCTGCCCGAATCCTGCCGCAATCCGGCGCTATCCAAGCGCAAAAGGAGGCGACATGGCTTATATCGATGCTGAACTGCGCAACATGCAACTGGTCTGGTCGCGCATTGGCGATTGGGTGCTGGTGGCGGCCTTGATCGTGCTGTCGCTTGCCATGGCAAGCGGGGTAGCCCTTGTGCTCAACTATGGCCTTGACGCCTTGCAATACGGGCTCTGACCCGCTTTTCCGCAGCCTTGTCCAGCGCGCCCCGGTCCCGCCGCGGCGCGCTATGTCACAGGCTGTTGCGCGACTGTTGCAGATACTGCGCCACGTCGTCCGCGCGCCCCTTCACCCCCGCCGATTGCTTTGACAAGCCTGCCGTTACCCGATACGCAAGAGCAAATAAAAATGCGGAAATGCGGGGCCCGACATGCGGGGATTCTTGGGGATGCCATCGGCGCACAAATGTGGTGCGGCGATCAGATGCAATATCGTCTCGGCGGTGTTCTTGTGTCTGTTTTCACTGACGTTTTCAGCGCTTGCCACACAGGCCGACGCGCAAAGCGGACAGTTTTCCAACATCGTGATCGAAGGCAATCAGCGTGTTGACGACTCGACCATTCGCGGCATCGCGGGAATCGCACCCGGACAGGCCGTGTCCGGCGCGCAGATCAGCGCGGCTGTGGGCAGCCTGACGGCCTCTGGCCTGTTCGAGGATGTCGATGTCAGCCCCCAGGGCAGCACCCTGCGCATCACCGTGCGCGAAAACCCCATCATCGGGATCGTCAATTTCGAAGGCAATCGCCGCATTGATGATGATGTCATCAGCGGCGTGGTCGAAACGCGCTCGGGCACGTTTCTGAACCCCGCTCAGGTCGAAACGGACGCCCGCGAGATCGCGCGCCTGTATTCGCAGCGCGGGCGCACATCGGCAGAGGTGACGCCCCAGATCATCCCGCGCGGCGATAACCGCGTCGATCTGGCCTTCGAAATTCGCGAAGGCGACACTGTCAATATCGAACGGCTGTCCTTTGTCGGCAACCGCGCGTTCTCGAACTACCGGCTGCGGCAGGTGGTCGATACCAAACAGGCGGGCCTGTTGCGCCGATTCGTGCAACGCGATCAGTTCGTGGCCGAACGCATCGCACTTGACCGTCAGTTGCTGACCGATTTCTACCAGTCGCGCGGCTATGTCGATTTCGAGGTCCTGTCGGTAAATTCCGAATTGTCGCGCGAACGCGACGCGTTCTTCCTGACCTTCAATATCCGCGAAGGGCTGCAATATCGCTTCGGCACCATTTCGGTCATCAGCGAAGTGGAGGGGATCGACCCCGCCGATTACGAGCGTGAATTGCGCCTGCGCCCGGGCGATATCTTCTCGCCCACGACGCTGGAGCGTAATGTCGCCCGGATGGAGCGCGTGGCCGAACAGCGCGGGCTGCGCTTTATCCGGGCCGAGCCGCGCTTTACCCGCGACAATCGCAACCAGACGATCGATGTCGAATTCGCCATCGTGCGCGGAGAGCGGACCTTTGTCGAACGCATCGACATTCAGGGCAACACCACCACGCTGGACCGCGTGATCCGGCGTCAGTTCCGCACTGCCGAAGGGGACCCGCTGAACCCGCGCGAGATCCGCGAAGCCGCAGCGCGCATTCGTGCCCTGGGCTATTTCTCCGATGTGGCGGTCGAACCGCGTGAGGGGTCGGCCCCTGATCAGGCGCTGATCGATGTCGAGGTCGAGGAAACCACCACCGGCTCGCTGGGCTTTGCCGCAAGCTATGCGCCCGCGCAGGGGATCGGTTTTGGCATCAACTTCTCGGAAGAGAACTTCCTGGGGCGCGGGCAGCAACTGGCGGCATCGTTCAACACGGTGCGCGGGTCGCGCGATATCTCGCTGCAGTTCACCGAACCGGGGCTGATGAATCGCGACCTGTCCTACACGCTGGATGTGGGCTATCGCGAAACGCGCAGCTTCTTTTCGGATTTCAACACGCGAGAGGCATTCCTGAACAACTCGCTGGGCTTTCCGGTCAGTGAATACGGGCGGCTGCGTCTGCGTCAGGGGCTGCTGGCGGATCGGCTGTCGGGGCTGGGCGATGACAATTCCCAGCGGCTGCGAGACGATCAGGACATGGGCACGGCGGTCACCGGCACGCTGGGCTATCGCTTTACCCATGATACGCGCGGTGTGGGCGCCGATCCGTCGCGCGGTTATGTGTTCAGCATCAGTCAGGATTTCGGGGTCGGCACCAGCAGCCGTGCCTTCATCTCGACCGAGGCGCGGGCAGGGTATGAGCTGTCTGTCTTCAACGAGGATGTCACGCTGAGCGCCGATGCGCGCGCCGGGGTCCTGCACATGCTGTCAGGGCGTTCGCGCAATTCCGAGCGGTTCCAACTGCCGCAGGTGATGCGTGGCTTCCGCCCCGGCGGGTCCGGCCCGCGGGATTTCGATTCTGCAAACAACGATGTGCTGGGCGGTACGCGCTATGCGTCCGTGCAGCTTGAGGCGCAGTTCCCCCTTGGCACGCCCGAGGAATACGGCCTGAGCGGCGGTGTCTTTGCCGATGTCGGCACAGTCTGGGGGGTTGATAATTTCAACCATCCCGGC
>PWWF01000083.1 GCA_003561595.1 Paracoccaceae bacterium
CAGTTGCAGGCCGCGTTCGCACAGGATGGCGAGAGCATCCAGACCTTCATCGAGGCGCGGCAATTCACGACCGCCTGCGAATTTGTCCGCCACGGTGTTGGCGTTTCGATCATCAGCGAGCTTGACGCCGCCCAATACACGCAGCGCGGTGTGGCCTTTCGTCCCTTTGCCCCTGCGCTGCCGCATCGTCTGTCCCTGGTGCGGCCCATTCACAAGGCGCCGTCCTTGATCGCACTTGAGTTCATCGAGGAATTTTCGGCCAGTCTGCGCGCGTTCGCCAGCGCATAGGCGTTGCCAATGACGGTCAACCATGCCCCGGCGCAAGGCGGCTTTTCAGGATCATCCCCTGTTCTGCAAGGATCGGATGCGCCACAGTGACAAGAAGCGAGTTGATTTCCTTGAGCGTGCGCACGGCCTGCAAATGCAGGTCGGATGTCGCGATGCTGTCCGGGTTGCCACCGGACAGCCGTTGCAAATGGCGATCAAGGCAGTCGCGTTCCAGCTGACGCATCCGCTCTTTCTCGCGCATCAGATCGCGCGCCGAGCCTATGTCGCCCGACACCAGAACATTCAGCGCCAGTTGCATATTGGCGGACACCCGCGCGTGCAGCGAACTGATATCGGACCACCCCGCATCGGAGAACCGCAAGCCGCGCGTGTGTTTGTCCTGCGCCAGCGACAACAGCGATTTGGCGATGATATCGCCGATCAGTTCAAGGTTGATGGCGAAATCCGTCAATTCGGCAACGCGCTGCGCATCTTCTCCGGACAGGTCATTGCGATGGATCTCGGCCAGATACAGCTTGATATCGCGGTGCCGCACACCAACATCCGACGCTTGCTGTCTGAGGGCCGCAACCTGTTTGGGGTTTGGCGTATGCAGCACATCGATGACTGACGCGAACATCTCGCTCAGCGCTTCGCCCATGAAGAGGATTTCGCGCTTGGCCGATGCAATCGCAAGGCGCGGCCGGTCAAGGACCGACTTGTCCAGCGTCGAACTGCGGATCATGTCGCCTTGCGCCTCGGCCTCCACCTCGGGCAGCAGGGCCTCGGTCATCCGCACGAGGACGGGGATCAGGGGCAGCGCGACGACCAGCAACACGGCATTGAACACCAGATGCAGATGCACGATCTGCATATCCGGCCGTGTGCCCAGAATACTCAGATCAGGTTGCGCCCACCAGTGGATCAACAGCGCCACCAGCGCGAGGAACCCGCGCAACAGCAGGTTGCCCAGCGGGATACGGCGCGCCGGCGCGCTCGTGCCGCGCGTCAGCCAGACCGCGATCAGGCCAGCCCCGAAATTCGCCCCAAGCAACATCGGCACGGCCGCGCCCAGCGGCAGCAGCCCGCCCTGCGCCAGCATGGCAAGCAGCAGCACCATTGCAATCGACGAATGCATCACAAGCGTAAGCGCGGCGACAACGGCGAATGCGGTAAGCGGGTCCTGCTGCAGATAGGCAATCACCCCCGGCAGAACCTCGCTTTCCCGAAGCGGTTCCGTCGCCTGACCAATCATCGACAGCGACAGCAGGATGAACCCGATGCCAAGCGTGATGCGCCCGAACTGCCGTGTCCGCCGTCGTTCCGATTTCAGGAACAGCAGACACCCGATCAGCAGCAGCACCGGAATCAGCGCGGACAGGTCCAGCACCAGAACGCGCACGACAAGCGCAGACCCAAGATCTGCCCCCACCAGCGCCGCGATCCCCGCCGCGACCGTCAACATGCCACTGGACACAAAACCTGCGGCCAGCACACCAACCGCCGTCGCGCTTTGCAGCAACATCGCCAGCACAAGGCCCACCATCGACATCCCCGCGAGGCCACCGCCCGCACGGCGCAGACTGTCCCGAAGTCCCGGCCCGAAGGCACGCTCCATCCCTGTGCGCACCATTCGCACAGCCCAGAGCAGCAGCAGGACTGCCGCAGCCAGATTGAGAAGAACGACCAGAGGATGCATCAGTCCCTTTTCGCCGACATGTCCCAAGGGGACGCCAAGTAGTCCGCTAGATTGCTTGACGCCGTCGCAGATACAAGCGTTTTCGGTGCGCGACGCACCCCGAGGCCGCCATGATTGCGGCTGCTCTGGCACGGCGTAGCCTGCGCGACCCAGAAGCCATCGCTTATTGGTTTGCCTGTGCACGCTCAGGGACCACACTGCCAGAACTGGCCGCCGCCGCTGGGTTGCGCTGGACGATCGAGGCGTGCTTCCTGCGTGCCAAGGACGATCTCGGCCTCGGTCATTGCGACGCGCGCGCCTGGCATGGCTGGCATCGCCGTATCCGCCTTGTCATGGCCGCCGCGGCTTTCCTCGCAAGCCCGCTTACCACTTCAGAAATCCGATATGTCCTGACGCGGCTATTACCGCGCTCTGTGATGACCGCAAATTTTATCTGGGCATGGTCTCTCTGGCGACGACACCACCAGAACCCAGCCGCTATCGCACAGCGGAAAATGCGATCCCGTCTGCAGCTATTGTTTTGGTAACCCTTCACCTCGCCGCGAGGCGTGTTTGACGCCTGCGCAAATTCCTGGTCGGAACGTCGCGAATGGCTCTGGACCTTGCTGCAAACTCTTGTTATTCCGACTGCGTGTTCCGGCGTAGCTCAGCGGTAGAGCAGTTGACTGTTAATCAATTGGTCGTAGGTTCGATCCCTACCGCCGGAGCCAAAAAACCTCAAGAAAACAAGACGATAATAGAAGCCCGCGCAAGCGGGTTTCGTCGTCTTTTGGGGCTTGTCACTGGATTTGTCACCAGTTTTTGCGGTGGAGCCTTCGCAGGCTTTTTCTGCGATTCTGGCACCGGTAGTGGACATTTGCGCTCTCTCTGCGCGGCGCAAGAAAACCGAAAGTCACATGCCGGTGTCGCGGGCGGGCAAATTGCCTGCGAAGGCTCCGGCTGCGCGAAACAAATTTCTGCCCGTTTATGGCAAGGAAAGGCTGCAACCGGTCCGGGCAATGGTTGCGCCAGACAATCACACGCCCCCCCGGTCAATCGTCCAGCGGATA
>PWWF01000102.1 GCA_003561595.1 Paracoccaceae bacterium
CACATGGCCCGATTGCAGCGCGGCGACAAGGGCGGCCTCATCGATCAGCGGGCCACGGGCCACATTGACGATCCGCACGCCCGGCCTGCAGCGGGCCAGGACATCGGCGTTCAACATGTGATGGTTATGCCGGTTCAGCGCGCAGGTGAAGACCAGAAAATCACACTCCTCCACCTGCGCGGGCCAGGCCGCACGGGCCAGCCCGGCAATGCCGGCATCGCCCTCGACACCCGGATCATAGGCGATCACCTGCATCCCCAGCGCCTGCAACCGTGTGACCAGATTGCGCCCGATATCGCCCAGCCCGATCACGCCGACAGTCCGCCCGACCAGGCTGATGCCCGCAGGCTTGGGCCAGTCGCCGTTGCGCACGCCCCGGTCGATCACGAAAAGCTGCCGCGCCAGCCCGATGACAAAGGCCGTGGCGACATCGGCCACTTCGGTGCCGAACATCTGCGGCGTGTTGATGATCGGGATGCCCAGATCCTTGCAGGCGTTGAAATCGACATTATCGACCCCGATCCCCCATTTCACGGCCGCTTTCAGCCGCCCGGCCTGCCCGGCCTCGAACACGGCGCGCGTGGCCGGGTCATCGCCGATGATCCAGCCGTCATAGCCGGGCAGCAGGGCCTGAAGCTCGGCCTCGCTCAGGATCTGGGTGACCTGCGCCGGGTGCAGCCTGAGCCCGCGCTCGGCGGCAAAATCCATGAAACGGTCGATCTGGCCCAGCATCGGCGGGCAGGTGACAAGCACATCCTTCATCGTTTTATACCACCTCGGTTTCGCGGCTGCGCAGACCGGCAACCGCCTCGGCCAGGATCCAGTCCTCGAGCGTGTCGATATCTATGGCTTCCATCTTGTCCATCTCGTGCAGGTGTGGTTTGAGCCCGATCCGGGCATTGGTCGCCGCGAAGCTTGCACGCGAGAAGATGTAGAGATTCGAGTTCTCTTCGAACCACGGCTCCAGATCCTGGGTCTGGATCAGATTGTCGGGATCGTGGTTCACCGGGCTGCCATCGGCACGATAAAAACGGGTCTGGATGCGATTGACGGTGAACAGCGAATCCGCCGTCCCGGCCGCCACACCCGCATGATAGGCCGCAAGCGCCGTCCGGATCGTGGCGGTCGGGAGCATCGGATTGGTGGTATGGGTCATCAGATAGGTCCCGGCCTCGACTGCGGCGATGTCATCGGCCAGAATCAGGTTCATCGACACCGTGTCGCCACACAACTCGGGTTTACGGTCGCGGATGCGCACGCGACCGCCTTCGGTCAGGCCGTTCTCGGCCAGGATATGGCGGGCATCGGTATTGATCACCACCTCGTCAATCTCGTCGATCGCCAGCAGCGCGTCCAGGATCCAGCGAAACAGCGGCTTGCCATGCAGGGAGCGGAAGTTCTTGCCCTTAACCCTCTGACTGTTGGCTTTCATGGGGAGGAGTGCGACGCAGCGGTCTGAGCCAGTCATCTTGTTCAGCCTTTTCATTGACTTGTGGGTAAAAGAAGCGTTCCTTCGCGCGCTGCGACAGCCGCCGGTGTTCGTGGTTGCCGATATACGACCCCAGATACTGGTTCCAGCGGTAGCGCAGCATGTCCATGCGCGAGGTCGAGCGCACACCGTTACGCGCCGCCGCCCGCCAGTCGCCGATGACGCTGGTCAGCACGTAGCGCAGCACGTCCAGGCGCGACAGATGCACCTCGGACATGATCGAGCGCAGCGCCAGCGCCTCGCGCTCGAAACGGCGGCGCACCTGGGCCCAGCTTTCCTGATGGTGATGAAAGACCGGCGCCTCGGCGACATAGGCGATCTTGTGGCCCTGCCCGACCAGGCGCTTGGCCAGTTCCATGTCTTCCAGCCCGGTCAGGGTCTCATCGAACGGGTGCTTTTCCCAGACATCGCGCAACAGCGCGGAATTGGCGTTGTTGCAGAAGAATCCCTCCTGCGGGATGTCCGAGGTATCGGGGAAATACTTGGCGAAGATCCGCCGCTCGCTGTAATTGCTGTCATCATCGCCGATCTGGCGGCCATAGCTGTAGCTGGCCACCCCGTCGACCAGCGGCTGGCACAATACCTGCAACCAGTCCGTACCAACCGGCACGCAATGGCCCGAGATGAAGACCAGGATATCACCGCTGGCAAAATCGCAGCCGCGGTTGAGCGAGAGCCCGAAGGAGAATTCGGCCTTGGTGATGGTGGTCACGCGGCAGCCATGCCGTTCGGCAATGGCCAGCGTGCCGTCGGTCGAGCCGGAATCGACCAGCACTGTCTCGATCTCGATCCCGTTGGTGCGCTGGCGGCCGATCATCAACAGCAGATCGTCCAGATACTCGGCCTCGTTCAGCGTGCGGATAACGATGCTGGCGCGCATGAGGCCCACTCCCAAAACACATATGCGCGCTATGGTGACCGGCGGCTATCCGCAATCTGCGGTCAGGACCCGGCAGGACACATCATGACGCGTGCAATTCGTTCTTCTACCCGGCCCGTTGTTAGCGTCTTGGCGGCAGGTTGTCCACGTCCGAAACCCCCTCCGCACTGCAAACCCCGGGCACATTGGCAGCTTGTTGCACAAATGACAGGCGCAGACAGGTATAATGAACGGGGCTGCGGGGGAGAGTGCCGCGCCTGCTGCGGTTTCAGGACTGTCCCGGCCACGCTGGGGCGTTGCGTCCCCCCCTCACAGGTCGTTCACATTGCGCGCGGCGGGCGCGACCGGCGCAGGACCGCAAGATCATCCCTCAGAGGCCAATCGGAAATGAGTTGAGTGAATTCAGCAGGTTATGATTCTGTTCGGTTGCGAAGCTGAACGGAGATCACGATGGCCTGGACCGAACTCACTCGAGCGCAGCATAATCGGAAGACCGAGCGCTATCCAAGCGATTTGACGGCGGAAGAATGGGCTGTTGTCCAGCTGCTCCTTCCCGGTCCCAACCGGCTCGGGCGCCCGCGTCGGGTGGACCTGCGGCGGGTCTGGAATGCGATCCAGTACATCGCGGCGTCTGGTTGCGCATGG
>PWWF01000038.1 GCA_003561595.1 Paracoccaceae bacterium
CCTTGGTGAAGAAGTAGGCGTCGTCCTCAAAGGGCAGTCCTGCTTCCTCCGCAACCCGCAGTGCGTTTTCGCCGATCAGCAGGACATGCTCGGTGCGCTCCATGACGGCGCGCGCGGCGCGCACGGGATTGCGAGGGCCGAAGAGACCGGCGACGGCGCCGGCGCGACGGTTGCTCCCGTCCATCACCGCAGCATCCATCTCATGTCTGCCATCTGCGGTAAAAACGGCCCCGCGGCCGGCGTTGAACAGCGGTTCATCCTCAAGCGCGCAGACCGCAGCGGTGACGGCGTCGAGCGCGGCACCACCGTCCCGCAGGATGGCATGACCTGCTTCAAGCGTGCGGGCAAGTCCGGCGTGACAGGCGGCCTCACGCTGCGGCGTCATGCGCGATTTACGCAAGACCCCGGCACCGCCGTGAATGGCCAAGGCATAGGTCATCTGTATCCCTTCAATCCGGCCGCATGCGCGCAATGGCGCGCGATATCGGCATGGGTGGCGACCCAGCAATCGCCCTTCGCGGCGATTTGGGCAAGAAGCGCCTCCAGGATGAATATCCGGCTGCGATATCCGATCACATGGGGGTGCATCGTCAGCAGAAACAGCCCGCCCTCGGCATGAGCGCCCTCGAACTCGCGGCTGAAAATATCAAGGACGGCCTCCGGCGGGGTATAGGGGCGCTGTGCGCCAAAGCGATTCATCATGAAATAGGCAGCGTCATCCCGGATCCATTCGACGGGCAATTCAACGATTCCCGTGGGTGTGCCGTCTGCAACGATCTCGTAGGGGTCGTCATCCGCGAAGAGCGAACTGTCATAGAGCAGCCCAAGCTCGCGCGCGATCGCAAGCGTGTGCGGGCTGTAATCCCAGGACGGTGTGCGCATCCCAACCGGACGGGTGCCCACGATCTGTTCCAGTGCATCCGAAGCGCGCAGCATGAGGTCACGCTCGGTTGCCGCGTCGAGGCGGGAATTGACCTCGTGTATCCAGCCATGCAGGCCGATCTCGTGCCCGTCCTGTGCCAGCGCGCGCTGTTCGTCGGGATGCAAGAGCGCCGCAACGGCGGGGACAAAGAAACTTGCCTTGAACCCGTGGCGGTCAAGGGCGGCACGGATGCGCGGAATACCGCGGCGCGCGCCGAATTCGCCCCAGGACAGCCGCGCGGGCGATCTGCCGCCATCTCGCAGTTCGTTCGTTTCATGGTCGCTGTCGAATGAAATCGCGACGGCACAGCGCGCCCCGTTGGGCCAGGCAGCGGGTTTGAGGTTTCGCCCGGCGCGCACCTGCCCAACCATCCCGCGCCAAGTATCCTCATCCCATTGATGCGGCTCGCTCATGCATGCCCCCCGTTCACCGACAGGATCTGCCCGGTGATCCATCCTGCACGGTCCGAGCCGAGGAATGTTGCCGCATCCGCTATATCCTGGGTGCTGCCAAGCCGACGCATGTGGATGCCCTGCACGATCTGCTTCTGGCGCTCCGCGCCGAAGGTCGCCCACTGGCGTTCCGTTGCAGGATTTGACAGGATGAAACCGGGCGCGACAGAGTTTACGGTGATCCCGTGCGGGCCAAGTTCCAGCGCAAGCTGGCGCGTCAGCCCCACCAGCGCATGTTTGGCAGCCGCATATGCCTGAATGCCCGTCAGGCTGGGTCGCAGCCCCGCCCCTGACGAGATGGTAACGACGCGGCCCCAGCCGCGCGCCTTCATGCCCGGGGCCGCCGCCTGTGCACACCACATCGCTGCATCAACATTGGCGGCGAATATGGCCCTCCAGTCATCCGCGGATATCTCTTCGAGGGGACGCCCGGTCTGACCGCGCACTCCGCCAGCCGCGGTCACCAACCCGTCTATGCGCCCATGCCGGTCTGCAACCTGCGCGATGGCGGCATGGGCGGACTCCCTGCTGCCAAGGTCGGCAGCATGGGTTGTGGCGTGGTCCGCGATGCGGGCCAGACCGTCGGCGTCGATATCGATGGCAGCGACCGTCGCCCCCGCCTCGGCCAGGGATGTCACGATCGCGGCGCCGATACCTTGTGCGGCTCCGGTAACCGCAAAGACCCGGTTCGAAAGGTTCAGCTGCATAGCGGCAACATCAGATCGACGAGATCGGTTGACTGTTCACGCCGGCCTTCCTCGATATCATGGATCAGATCGACCATACGCGCCAATGTTGGCGTCGCCACCCCGTGCTTGCGGCCCAGATCCACCAGCAGCCCCACCTGCGCATCTACCTCGGTGCGCCGCTTGCGCACGGCCAGGTCGCGCCAGATGCCCGAATGGGTTTTCGCAGTGTGCCGATTATGCTCGACCATCGCATCGAGCGATGCAGCCATGCCTGCCGGATCGGCCGTGCGGAATGCATCCGGATCGAAGCCGTTGAACCCCAGCGGCCGGATACCCTGCGCTGCGGCAAGGCGCATGACCTCGGTCCCCAGCGCCTGATAAACGGCCCTGTGATCCGGCTGTGCCATCGCATCGGCCATCGACAGGGGTGTGAGTGCGGTCGCGAACAGTAAGGCGCCATACCCGAGCTTGCCCCAGAGATAACCCCAGATGTTGTCCGTCAGCACGGCATCGGGTTCAACCAGGCGCAACAGCGCATGCAGATCGCGGACCCGGTCTGTAATCTGACCGTCCAGTTCACCCACTGCGACTGCGGCGCGGTTGCCGAACAGGATCCGGCCCGGTTCGAGCCAGTCTGCCCCATAGTTCACGAAACAGCCGACCGTGTTCTGCGCGCCGATCCGTTCGGCGATGGTGATCTCGTTCAACCCGTTCTGCGCGGAAACGACAAAGCCACCCTTCGCAAGATGTGGCAGCATCATCTCCAGGGCGCCTTCGGTGTGATGCGCCTTGACCGCCAGGATGATGCGCTCGTAACGGCCCGTCAACTCAGCGGGGGTGCTGGCGGGAAGGCGCTGCGTGAATTGCGCCACCGGCCCCTCTATCATCAGGCCCTGCTCGCGCATGACCCGCACGTGGTCATCGACGATATCGACCATATGGACCGCATGGCCCGCGCGCGCCAGATAGGCCCCGAGGATGCCGCCGATGGCCCCTGCGCCCCAGATCAGGATGGGGGTGTTCATGTCCAGTTACCCTCCAGCTGCGCGCGTGTCTCCTCGACGGCGATGGACCAGAGGCGCTCGGTTTCGGCGTCGGGTTTTTGATAGACACCGCCATAATTGCCATCCCCGATCAGGTCGCGCACGGCCGCGGCGTTGCGATCGCGCAGCCGGTCAAAAGGGACGAAAGGCTTCTGTTCGGAGGGCAGCGTGCGACCAGGCAGGCGCGTCCAGGGAAAGTTTTCCATCCATGAGGCATGCGAGGCAACCGGATCGATATCCTGGACGCAGGCCCAGGTGCGGGGCGCCTTCCACCAGTCGTGAAACCGGCATCGTGCGCCGTCATGGGCCGCCATCCATTCCATGGTGACCGGCTGCACCGGACTGTTGCCGCCATGGCCATTGACGATCAGGACGCGTCGGAACCCCGTTTCATAAAGGCTGTCGAGGATATCTCGTACCAGCGCCGCATAGGTCGCCAACCTGAGCGACACAGTTCCGGGATACGCCATGAAATACGGGGTCAGGCCATAGGCGACAGCCGGAAAGACCGGAATGCCCAGTGGCGCGGCGGCGTCAGACGCAACTTTCTCGGACAGGATCGAGTCGACTGACAGCGACAGATAGGCGTGCTGCTCGGTCGAGCCCAGGGGCAGGACGCAGCGGTCGTCAGTTTCCAGGTATTTTTCGATCTCGAACCAGTTGCTATCGGATATCCTCAAGGCTTTTGTTCCCTTTGTTCTGGCGTCCGACCGCGACAGGCATCAATCGCCGGGAGCAGATCGGTCTCTATGGCGTGGCTATCCGGCGTGTGCCGGTATTCGATGGCGGTCTGATCGGATCGCAAACCCTGGCGCAAGTCTTCGGCCCCGGTGGAGTGTATCACCACATCGGCGCGTGACAGGATGGCCGAGAGGTTGTCGTCATCGCGAATCGTCGCGGTCACGCGGGAGACATGCGGCGCAAAACGCATGATGCCCGCGCGCATGGCAGGCAGGAATTCCGGGAAGTAGGAAATCGCTGCGACCTGCGCCTGCGGCGGTATCGCCGCCAGCGCGATCCGTGTTGCTTCCTTCGGGATAAGGGTGATGCCAACGACCGGCAGCCCCGGAAAATAGGACTGCGCTTCGACCCGCAGCGTCCGGGGTGCAACAATGAGCGCAATGCCTTCGGGACGGTCACGGGCCAGCCGCTCGGTTGTGCGCGCGATGATTTCGTCTCCGGCGCGCAGGCAGGGGCGGATATCTTCGGCATAGGCTTCGGTGGCGTCCTGAAAGGTGCCCAGCATCAGCACACGTACCTGTCCGGGGCGCTCTGGCGCGGTCGAGACCCGGTATGCCAGCTCTGCCCGGGACAACCCGGCCTCCTGCCCGAGCCGCACGAGCTCGCCGATCCGCCGCTCGATGTCACGCAAAGCCTGCGCCTGGTGATGCGAAACACCGTCATCCGCCACGAAAGTTCCAGTGCCGACTCGCCCTTTCACATGCCCGCCTTCCTGCAGCGCAGCATAGACATTGCTTACCGTGACCGGCGACAGCCCGAGCCGTGCCGCCAGCCGCCGCACCGAGGGCAGGCGTGTGCCAGGCGCAAGGTCGCCTGAAGCGATACCGTATTCCAGAGCGCCACGAAGCTGCACCGAAACCGGCACCGACGAGGCCCGGTCAAGGGCCAAGGCGAGGCGCTCAACTGTATCATCTGACTGTATCTCTTGGTCGGGCATATCGTATCAGTTTTGGATAACTTTCGGCCAATAAAGCATCTTAATTTCAAATATTCCAGCCGTTTCGTAAAAAAATTCCGCCAATATTCAAAATTGGGTTGACGTAGGGTATCGATTGCGTGCGTAGTGTGACAGTAAATTATAACAGTCCTTCGGAGGGAAATCATGGTTAAGACCACACTCAAAACGGGAGCCGCGGTTGTCGCGCTACTGGCAGCCGCGCCGTCGGTGTTCGCGCAGGATCTGACGATAGGCCTGCGTGCGGGGCCTGATTCGATAGACCCGCACTGGTCGACGCTTGGCAGCCAGGCCGAAGCGCTGCGCCATGTCTTTGATACACTCGTCGATGCGGATGATACATTGCAGCTCACGCCCGGTCTCGCCGAAAGCTGGGAGCCGATCGAGGACACTGTATGGGAATTCAGGCTGCGCGAGGGCGTCACCTTCCATGATGGCACGCCGTTTACCGCCGAGGATGTCAAGTTCTCCATCGAACGCATCCCGGATGTGACCGGCCCGATGTCGATGACGCTCTACACCAAATACGTGGAGTCGGTCGAAATAATCGATGATCACACGGTGCATGTGCATACCAACGGGATTGCACCCGCGCTGCCGAACGACTTCACCCGCATGTTCATCGTCCCGGCCTCTATCGGCGATGGCGTTGGCAATGAAGAGTTCAACTCGGGCGAAGCAGCCATCGGCACCGGACCCTACCGCTTCGTGTCATGGGAGCCCAGGGGCGAGTTGGTGCTGGAGCGTTATGACGACCATTGGCGCGGCGAAACACCCTGGGAGCGGGTGGTGCGCAGAGAAATCTCCGACGATGCTGCGCGCGTTGCCGCACTGCGTTCGGGCGAGGTTGATCTGATCAACTACGTCCCCGCAAGCGATTACCTGGCCCTGGAAAACAACCCACAGATCGAGACATTCATCGCGGACTCTGTGTATATCCTGAATGTCCAGCCGTCGGTCGTGGACGAATTGCCCCAGCCGGTCCGCGTAAATGGCCAGGTCATCGAGGAAAATCCGCTGCAGGATCTGCGTGTGCGCAAGGCCCTTGACTACGCCATCAATCGCGACGTGCTGGTCAATGTGGTACTTGAAGGTTTGGGCGCACCGGCCAACCAATTGATGCCAGAGGGCTTTTTCGGTTACACGGACGAAATCGGCGAAAAGGAGTACGATCTCGACAGGGCGCGCGAGTTGCTGACCGAGGCCGGCTATCCCGACGGGTTCGAAATCGACTTCACCTGCACGAACAACCGCGTCCCCGGTGACTCGGTGATCTGCGAAGCTCTGGCGCAGATGTGGTCGCGGCTGGGCCTGACGGTGAATGCGCAGGCCCTGGACGGGTCGGTCTTCTTCCCCGCTGCGGCCGCCAAGGAATACACCATGGCCATGTCGGCCTGGGGCACCTTGACGGGTGAGGCGGCCTACACCTATGGCGCGATGATCCACACCGAGGATCCTGAAAAAGGCTTCGGAAACTTCAATCGGACAGGCTATTCGAACCCCGAGTTCGACGCGGTGTTCGTCGAGGGTACGCAAACCCTGGATGAGGACGCACGACGTGCGCTCTATGAGGAGGCATCGCTCATTTCCATGCAGGATCGTGCCCTGATCCCGACGGTCATCCTGCAGACCGTCTGGGCAGCAGCCGCAGACTCGCTGACCTTCACGCCACGTGTCGATCAGGAAACGCGGGCCTACGAGATCGATCCCGTCCAGGCCGACTGATGCCGCGACGCGAATGAAACGGGGCGCCCCGCGGCGGGCGCCCTTACCCTGTCACGCGACCATATTCCTGTCGCTCGAGGTGCCATGTTCGGATACATCCTAAGCCGTCTGCTTCAGGCGATCATCGTCATCTTTGCGATGTCGATTCTCGTTTTCGTCGGTGTCTATGCGATCGGCAATCCGATCGACGTCATGATCGACCCTGCCGCCACGGCAGAAATCCGCGAGAATCTGATACGGCAATACGGTCTCGATCAGCCGTTGTGGCGCCAATACCTGACCTTCCTGGGCAATGTCGCGCAGGGGGATCTGGGCCGGTCCATGATCTACAATACCTCGGTCACGGGGCTGGTCTTCTCGCGACTGCCCGCGACGCTGGAGCTGGTGCTTGTCGCCATCGGCATCGCGACACTCATTGGTATCCCGGCGGGTATCTACGCCGGTTACCGGCCCGACAGTTTTGGCGCCAAGGCGATCATGGCCCTGTCTATCCTGGGCTTTTCGGTACCGACCTTCTGGATCGGGATGCTGCTTATCATGGGTTTTGCGGTCCAGCTCGGCTGGCTGCCCTCCGGCGGACGCGGTCAGGTGGGATCGTTTCTCGGCATACCCACATCGCTTGCCACAACGAATGGCTGGAGCCATGTGATCATGCCTGCGCTCAATCTGTCGCTGTTCAAGATGGGCCTGATGATCCGCCTGACGCGCGCAGGTATGGTCGAGGCGATGCAGACCGACTACGTCAAATTCGCACGTGCGCAGGGGCTGCCGGAAAGTCAGATTGTCTTTCAGCATGTGCTGCGCAACATCTCGATCCCTGTCGTCACCATCTTCGGGCTTGAACTGGGCTCGACCCTGGCCTTTGCGGTGGTGACCGAAAGCGTGTTCAACTGGCCCGGCGTCGGCAAGCTCATTATCGATTCGATCCTGCAACTCGACCGGCCGGTGATGGTCACGTATCTGATCCTGGTCGTTATCCTGTTCGTTATCATCAACTTCACCGTAGACATAATTTACGCCCGGCTTGACCCGCGCGTGCGACTTGGAGGCAAGAAATGAGCGATACCGCCACGAATAAGGGCGATGCGCTTGTTGGCCCGGCTGCCGCGCCGATGGAAACGCGCGCCGTGCGGCTGCGGAACTTCTGGTGGGATTTCCGGCAATCCCGGGTGGCGGTCGCATCCCTGGGTGTGATCGTAACATTGCTCGCGCTGTCCTTCGGGGCGCCACTGGTCGCGCCGCAAGATCCCTACAATCTGGCGATGCTTGACTGGCTGGATGCATTTCTGCCCCCGGGGACAGTCGGGACTGGCGGCTATGTCCATGTGCTTGGCACAGACAATGCAGGCCGCGACATGCTGTCGGCGATCTTTTTCGGTTTGCGCACAAGCTTTACGATTGCGCTTTCCGCGGGTGCGCTGGCCCTGACAATCGGCGTCACGATCGGACTGACATCCGCCTATTTCGGTGGCCGCATCGAAGCGCTGCTCATGCGGGTCGTCGATCTGCAACTGTCGATGCCGGCGATTCTTCTTGCGCTGGTGATGGTCGCGGTGCTGGGGCAAGGTGTCATGCAGATCATCATCGCGCTCGTTTTCGCGCAATATGCCTATTTCGCACGCACGACGCATGGCGCGGCGACGGTCGAACGCAGCAAGGACTACATCGAGGCCGCGCGCTCGACCCCGCTGCCGACGCATCGTGTCCTGTTCAGGCACTTGCTGCCGAATGTCATGCCCCCACTGATCGTGGTGGCAACTGTTCAGGTGGCCTCTGCCATCGCGCTGGAGGCGACACTGTCCTTTCTGGGCGTGGGCGTGCCTCTGACCGAACCGTCGCTCGGCTCACTTATCTCGAACGGGTTCCGATATATCCACTCCGACCGCTTCTGGCTGTCAATATACCCTGGAATTTTCCTGATGATCACTGTCGTAGCCATCAACCTGGTCGGCGATCAGGTCCGCACCGTCCTTGCCCCGAGGCATGGCCGATGAGTCCCGCGCTGGATGTTCAGGGGCTGACCACCCGTTTCGACACCCGCTCGGGCACTGTCACCGCGGTGGATGATGTAAGCTTCGCGGTCGAGCCTGGCTGCATCATGGGCCTTGTCGGCGAGAGCGGTTCCGGAAAGTCTGTCACCGGCTTCTCGATCCTTGGCCTTATAGACGAGCCGGGACGCGTCAGTGGCGGAAGGGTCATGGTCGAGGACACAGACCTGCGTGCCCTGGCACCTGATGTCATGCGGTCGATGCGTGGGCGCAAGGTGTCCATGGTGTTTCAGGATCCGATGATGACGCTCAACCCTGTGCTGAGGATCGGTGAGCAGATGGCGATGGCCGTCCGCGTGCATGAACCGATGCCGAAGTCACGCGCGCTACAGCGGGCGCGCGACGCGCTCGCCAAAGTCGGTATCCCGTCACCGGAAGAGCGGCTGGCCGCGTATCCGCACCAGCTATCCGGTGGCATGCGGCAGCGCGTCGCCATCGCCACGGCTCTGTTGCATCAACCCGCGGTCATCATCGCTGACGAGCCGACAACCGCCCTCGACGTGTCGATCCAGGGCCAGATTCTGGCCGAAGTGCGCCGCCTGGCCGATGAAACGCGCACCGCTATCGTCTGGATCACGCATGATCTGGCAGTGGTGTCATCGCTCGCGGACGATATCTGCGTGATGTATGCTGGCAAGATCGTCGAGCGCGGCACCGCCGAAGAGGTCATCGGCCGGCCGCGTCACCCCTACACGCTTGGCCTGTTGCAATCGGTCCCCAGCCAGCACGAACCGGGGACACGCCTGCCGCAGATACCGGGATCCACGCCGCAGCTGTCCCACCTGCCATCCGGTTGCCCGTTCCGCAACCGCTGCCCGCGCGCGACGCAGATCTGCACCACCGCGCCCCCCATGACCGGCACCGGCAACCGTTCTGCCCTGTGCCATCATCCGCTGGAGACCGCATGACCCCGCCACTTCTTGTCATCGACCGCGTGTCCAAACGCTTCCCGCTCAAGGCGACGCTGGGCGACAAGCTGAGCGCGCGCCTGACCGGGCGCCGCGTCGGGGGTGCCGTGCATGCCGTGACCGATGTGTCGTTGACGGTGACCGCTGGCGAAGTCCTTGGCATTGTCGGAGAGTCGGGCTGCGGCAAGTCCACTTTGGGGCGCATCGTCTCTGGGATCTACGCCCCGTCCGAGGGTGGGCTCACGCTTGACGGAAAGCCAGTGGCCAGCGGTCGCGAGGATCACGTCAACAAGCTGACAACCCGGGTCCAGATGATCCATCAGGATCCGTTCGCCAGCCTCAATCCCCGTATGAAAGTCGGCGAGACCATTGCAGAGGGCCCGCGCACCCACAGGCTGATCCCGGCCTCGAAAGTGCGAGAGCACACGCGCGCATTGTTACAGCAGGTCGGATTGGAGGGCGCCTATGCCGACCGCCTGCCGCACCAGTTCTCGGGGGGGCAGCGTCAGCGGATCGCCATCGCCCGCGCACTGGCGATGCAGCCCGATCTGCTGGTTCTGGACGAGGCGGTGGCCTCGCTCGATGTCTCGATTCAGGCGCAGGTTCTGAACCTGTTTCTGGACCTGCGCCGCGATCTGGGCCTGACCGCGCTGTTCATAAGCCATGATCTGTCAGTGGTGCGCCATGTCTGCGACCGCGTCGCGATCATGTATCTGGGCCGCGTTGTGGAACTCGCCCCGGCGCAGGAACTCTATTCAAGGCCAGACCATCCCTACACGCAGGCGCTCTTCAGGTCCGTGCCAACGCTCGGGACCGGACGGCGGGCATTCCAGCCGATCGAGGGCGAGATCCCCTCACCCATCGATCCGCCATCTGGCTGCGCCTTTCATCCGCGGTGTCCCTTCGCCGGTCCCCGATGCCGGTCCGAGATCCCGCGTTTGACGGAGTCGGGCACGCGGCGCGAAGTTGCCTGCCATCTCAATGATGGCGGCGTCGGTCTGGAAGGTGTGGCATGAGCGCACTTTCGGCAAGAGTGGCCCGCCTGAACGACGTTCTGTGCACAGTGAACACGCTCAACTGGGATGCGCGGACCATGATGCCGCAAGGCGGCGCCGAAACGCGCGGGCACCAGATCGCCACGCTGAAGGGGATTGCGCGCGACATGATCCTGGCGCCAGAAATGCGCGATGCCGTGGACGCTGCTCTCGCCGCGACCGCCCGGAGCGACCCCCAGGACCTTGACCGCCGCGCCGCCGAGGCCGTGCATGCCGCCATCGACCACCATTCGCGCATTCCGGCCGATTTGCTGCGCGCGCAGGCCGAACAGAGCACTTTGTCGGGTGCCGCCTGGGCCGAGGCCCGAGCCAAGTCGGATTTCAGTATTTTCCGCCCCTATCTGGAGCGCACTGTCGCCCTTGCCCGAGAAGAGGCCGATGCCCTGGGTCATGATGCACATCCCTATGATGCAATGGTCCAGACCTTCGAGCCGGGCGAGACTGCAGCCTCGCTCGCATCGATGTTCGGGCAGTTGCGTGCGGGGCTGTTGCCGGTTCTTGATGCCGCGCTTGGACGACCGCCTGTGCGTACCGACTTTCTCTATCGTGACTATCCCGAGGCGCAGCAGCAAGCCTTTGCCTATGAGACGGCGCGCCTGCTGGGGCTGGACATGCATCGCAGCCGGCTCGACACTGCCGTTCATCCTTTCGAAATCAGCTTTACGCGAAACGATGTGCGGATAACGTCACGCTGGGCGCGCAACTACCTTCCGATGTCGATCTTTGGCAGCATCCATGAAACCGGCCATGCGCTATACGAGCAGGGGGCGGACCCGGACCTGACCCGCAGCGCACATGCAACCGACATGATCGGCCTTTACGCTGTCGCCGGCACCAGCTTCGGTATGCATGAAAGCCAGTCGCGCCTGCTGGAAAATCATGTCGGTCGCAGCCCTGC